>CAYFLM010000023.1:0-19034 GCA_964343925.1 uncultured Methylococcus sp. | reverse complement strand
GATCGGGCCTGCATGGCCTCCTGAAGCCGGGTTTTGGGATCCTTCTTCCACTCAATGTCAGAGAGTTGCTCGATCTGCTCCTCAAAGATCTCAAGAATCCAGGCTCGACAGGCCTCCATCCCCTGATCAAGAAGCAGTGCACCAATAATGGCTTCTATGGCATCGGACAGTATGGAATCCCGGCGATAGCCTCCACTTTTGAGTTCCCCGGAACCCAGAATAAGATAGTCTCCGAGACTGAATCGACGCGCGATATGCGCGAGAGAAGTTTGATTCACGAGCGTCGCACGAAGCCGACTTAAGATGCCTTCATCCGCTTTTGAGAATTTGGCATAAAGCTTTTCAGCAATCACGAACCCCAGAACCGCATCACCGAGAAACTCCAGCCGCTCATTGTGCTGTATCTCGGCGCTCCGATGCGTCAGGGCCTGACGAAAGAGTGCCGGGTCTTCAAACTTAAGCCCCAACCGGAGCGCCAGCTTTTTGGGATCCTGAACCAAAAGACGGGGACCTGTGATAACAATCAGTTAAGGAGCGTGCCGATCCGATTGAAGCTGATTCCGGGTTTTCCACTATCCCAGCTCATCCAGATCAAAACCGCTTTCCCCACCAGATTGGCCTCGGGAACCGTCCCCCAAAATCGACTATCGTTGCTGTTGTCACGGTTATCGCCCATGACAAAGTATTCCCCCGCCTTAACGACATAATCCCCCTCACGCAAAGGGGGTTCCCCTACATGCTGCAGAATGTCGTGGACCACTGGCCCAAGCGTTTCTGAAAATTGAGCTTCTCCAAGACTATCCCGACCCTGTGTGCCCCCATCGTAGTTGCCGAGTAAGGTTTTTTGAACAGGCTGACCATTGATAAAGAGCTGCTTGTCGTAATAACTGATCCGATCTCCGGGGAGACCGATGACACGCTTGATGTAGTCGACGGTCGGATCTTTTGGAAATCTGAAGACCACAATGTCCCCCCGAACCGGTTCACCCACCTCGACCATCTTCTGGTTGAGTACGGGAAGTCGTACCCCATAGGCAAACTTGTTAACCAGGATGAAGTCCCCGATCAGCAACGTCGGCATCATAGAGCCTGAGGGTATTCGGAAGGGTTCGAACAGGAAAGACCTCAGCAGCAATACGATAAAGACCACCGGAAAAAAAGAGTGCGCATATTCAACCAGAATAGGCTCACGCTCGGGTTGAATGCGTGGGGGTCTCAATTTCAGGAGCAGCACATACCCCCCCCAGATCGCACCTGTGATCAAGCTGGCCAGTACCAGAAAAAATGAAAAATCGTAATCCATGACCTTCCTTACGCTTAGCTATCCTTACTGACCTTGAGTACCGCAAGAAAAGCCTCCTGCGGAATATCGATTTTGCCGACTTGCTTCATCCGCTTTTTACCCGCCTTCTGCTTTTCCAGAAGCTTCTTCTTTCGCGTGATATCGCCGCCGTAACATTTGGCCAAAACGTTCTTCCGCATGGCCTTGACTGAGGAACGGGCAATGATTTTGGCACCCATGGCTGCCTGAATCGCGACCTCATACATTTGCCTTGGAATCAAATCCTTCATCCGCTCAACCAGATCCCTACCTCGCGACTGACTGTTGTCGCGGTGGACAATCAGCGACAAAGCATCGACCCGATCATTATTGATGAGAATATCGAGCTTAATGAGCGGCGCAGCCTGAAATCTCAGGAACTCATAGTCAAACGAGGCAAATCCCCGACTCACGGACTTAAGACGATCAAAGAAATCCAGGACGACTTCACTCAAGGGAAGTTCGAAGCTGATCGCAACCTGACCCCCCATGAAAGCCATCCGCTTCTGGACCCCGCGCTTTTCGATACAAAGACTCATCACATTGCCGAGATAATCCTGAGGCACCAGGATATTCGCCTCAATGATGGGCTCACGTATTTCAACAATTTCGTTGGCGGGTGGAAGCTTTGAAGGGTTATCGATTTCTATCGTGCTCTCATCGGTCTTCAACACTTCATACACCACCGTGGGAGCGGTCGTAATGAGATCCAGATCATATTCACGTTCAAGGCGCTCCTGAATGATTTCCATATGGAGCATTCCGAGAAACCCGATGCGGAATCCGAATCCAAGTGCCTGAGAGGTCTCAGGTTCAAATTGAAGGGCGGCATCGTTGAGATGAAGTTTATTCAGCGCTTCCCTCAAATTCTCATAATCATCCGATTCAACCGGATAGAGCCCGGCAAAGACTCTGGGTTGCACCTTCTTGAATCCAGGCAAGGGCTCTGTGCAGGGTGCATCCGTCAGTGTGATCGTATCCCCTACTGGCGCACCAAAAATATCCTTGATCCCTGCAATCACAAATCCGACTTCACCCGGTCCCAGCACTTCCTTATTGAGTGGCTTGGGAGTGAACACACCGAGCTTTTCGACCAGATGACTTTTTCCGGTCGACATCAACAACATTTTTTGTTTTCGGTGTATGGATCCATTAACGACCCGCACCAAAGACACCACGCCGAGATAATTATCGAACCAGGAATCAATGATGAGTGCCTGTAACGGGGCGTCCGGATTTCCGGTCGGTGCGGGCACCGCCTCCACCAATTGCTCCAGAAGATCATTGACCCCCAGCCCCGTCTTGGCGCTGATTTTGAGGGCCTGATCCGCCGGAACACCAATGATCTCCTCAATTTCGGTGATCACCCGCTCAGGCTCTGCTGAGGGGAGGTCGATCTTGTTGAGGACGGGGATGACTTCAAGCCCCTGCTCAATCGCCGTATAGCAATTTGCGACACTTTGCGCTTCGACGCCCTGAGCGGCATCGACCACCAGCAAAGCACCCTCGCAGGCTGCGAGCGAGCGTGAGACCTCATAGGAGAAGTCCACATGCCCGGGCGTATCAATGAGATTGAGCTGATAAGTCTCACCATTTTTGGCCACATAATTGAGCGTCACGCTCTGCGCCTTGATCGTGATGCCGCGTTCACGCTCAATGTCCATGGAATCGAGCACCTGTGCCGACATCTCGCGTTCGGTCAATCCACCGCACATCTGAATAAACCGGTCGGCCAGTGTCGACTTGCCGTGGTCGATATGGGCAATGATTGAAAAATTCCGAATATGGCTCTGATCGGTCACGCTTAATCTCTCGGTTTAATGGCCAGGAACTGCGCCGCACCATGACGCTGAACTAAGAGGGCAATCGAACGATCCTTAGGAAGTCCCTTGACCGCCTCACTGAACTGTTTCACGTCCTTAACGGCTTGATCCTGGATCCGGAGGATGACATCTCCCCGACGAATACCCGCATCATAGGCAGCACCAGGCGTCACACCCTGAACCAGAACTCCCCCTGTTTTGGGAAGTTGCATTTGTTCTCGCTGTTGAGGCGTCGGGTTTGAAACACTGAGCCCTAAACGACTCACCTTGTCACCTGTAACCGGTTCTTCGGCCTTGGCCACTTCGGGCTCTTCTTCAGGTAAAGCCCCAATCTTAATGGTCAGCTCCTTGGTGGAACCATTCCGCAAAACCTTGAGTTTTGCACTTTGACCAATCTTGGTTGCCCCAACCATCGGAGGGAGAGAAGCGGATGAGGCAATTTCCTGACCGTTATATTCCTCGATGATGTCACCCAATTGAAGACCTGCTTCTTCGGCGGGACTCTTGGGAAGAATCTTGGCGACCAGTGCGCCCTGCGGCTTTTTCATCCCGAAGGATTCCGCGAGTTCGCGCGTCACATCCTGAATCTGAACGCCAAGCCATCCGCGGGAGACCTTCCCCTGCGTCTTGAGCTGATCCACAACCTGCAGGGCCACGTCGATCGGAATGGCAAAGGAAAGCCCCATGAAGCCGCCCGTCCGGCTATAAATCTGCGAATTTACGCCGATCACCTCGCCATTGAGGTTGAACAGGGGGCCACCCGAGTTACCGGGATTGATGGCCACATCCGTCTGAATAAAAGGCACATAATTGTCGCTGGGTAGGCTCCTTCCCTTGGCGCTTACGATGCCGGCTGTTGCCGAATGATCAAATCCGAAAGGGGATCCGATCGCCAGTACCCACTCACCCACTTTCAGCTTTTCAGCGCTTCCCATCTTGACGATGGGGAGGTCCTTGGCTTCGACTTTAAGCAGCGCAATATCGCTCCTTTTGTCTGAACCTACGACTTTAGCCACGAGTTCACGACGATCCTGAAGCTTGACGATCACCTCATCAGCATCCTTGATCACATGATGATTGGTCATCACATAGCCATCCGATGAGATGATAAAACCGGAGCCCAGTGATTTTGCCTCACCCGAGTCGCCCCCCTCTGGAGGCATGCCCGGTACACCCGGAGCCCCTGGACCACCCGGCATTCCGGGAACGCCACCCCCTTCGCCAAAATAACGTCTGAGAAGATCCTCTAGGGGAGGACCTGCACCTTCAGGTACTTCGATACCCTCAGGTGCCTGCGCCTGAAGATCGGACGGGGTGAGCTTCTGGGTCGTACTGATATTCACCACCGCCGCATTGTTCTGTTCCACCAATCCCGTGAAATCCGGCAGCTGAGCCCATACATCGGGCGCAATGGCGCTAAGCACGGAGACCGCAAGGGTCCAGCACATCATTAATTTTCTAGACATTTAAAACTCCCGATATCCGGAGATAGGCAAACGATGCATCAAATTTCAGAACGAATGTTTTTTGACTTTGAGGTCTGGATTGAGAAAAGCAGGCAGCTTGGCACGCCTGATGTAGATTAAAGTCAGCATGAACCCCAAAAGCCCACCGATCATCTGACCCGACTCTACACCGGGGCCATCAAAAGCTTCTCCAGCCAGAGCCCCCATGAATAATCCAATCAGGGGAACCCCGTAGGTCCAGAAACTGATCCTGATGAGATCCCGTTCCTCAATCCCAAGTTCCAGTTGATCCCCGTCATCAAAACGGCCTTCCAACACCTCTGGCATCCATTCCTGAGCGGGGCGAGGTCCGAGCACAGAGGCAACCCATGCAGAGCTACAGGCCTCCTGACAACCATGGCATCCTGATTCTTGTTTCTCAAGCCTCAATCGCCCGAGATGGCGTCTAACGACCATCTGCTGCCTGATCATTGAGCCGGAGCCACCTTGGAGCGGAGTCCCTGGGCGATCGCCTCGACAGTCCGGCCGGGAACTTCACCCATGGCCGTGATCTTGAATCCGTCGCGATAGACGGTATCAACATTGATAGCGCCAAGCGTTCTGGAACCATTACCGGTCGGACCGGATTTCTTTTCGATATACACCGAGACGGATGAAAAACCATCGCTCAGAAGAATCTGTTCAACCGGGGCATTGGAAGGCGGTCTTTTGACCAGCACGTAGGAAACGATCTGAAAACCCTCCGGCACATTATTCAGCGTCCAGTTCAGGGCGCCCATGGGCCTGACCTCCCGATGGGTGATCTGGGCGATGGCGGCGCTGCCCTTGATTGAAGGCTCGAGTTCGGAAGAAGGAATCGGGTGGGTTTCCAGATTCAATGAAGTAAAGACCATCTGCTCGACGGACTCACCTTCATCGTTCAAAACCTCGAATTTCAATGGCAGTTTTTGTTCTGCATCAATCCAGATGAGGCGCGTATAGCGGAAGTGATCCTTGGGTTCCAAGGCAACGACCTGCGCGAGGTGGCCGGCCACGTATTCCTGCCCACGCAGATTGATTTCATAGTAGCGTGCGAGCAGAGAGGGATCCTCCGGAAGCTCCAGAACCAAGGATTTACTTTCTGGCTTGATATCGACCACCACGTGCTGTCCGTCATTGGAGTAGACCGAAACACTGCCCCCTGTTCTAACCACCTCACGCAAGGGGCTGCTCATGGACAGCAGCTTTTCCTGCTCCTGCCCATCGCGGGCGGAGTGGATGAGCTTAAAGCTATCGACCTGTTGACTTCTGATATAGACCAGTACCCCCCGGTAAGAGAGCTGACTACTCGCTTTGCGCATGGCTTTAAGCCAGTCAAGGCCGGACTGGCTTCCCACCGCAAACACAGGGAGAACCAAGAAAAAAAGAATGCCGCAGAGCACTAATCTCAGCGGCAATTTGATTTTAAAATTTCGAGCGAAGCGATTCACTGAGTCGTCATTGTCCTTTAACGGGCGTTAGATCCGCTGACCAACCGGATGGTCGGCAGCATGCCTTGAGAGCCGGAGAGATAGGTGGTCTCATCATGAAGCGTGAGATATTCGTCTAAATCACGATCCTTGACAGAGGCCGTCATTACGCCTGAGGAGCCCTTGGCATTCATCGCCACCATTGCCGCACCGGATTCCGGATTCGCTACGAAGGATCTCGCTACCAACACCGCCGCAAGGGCAAGAGACGCCGCAATGGCGTAGGTGAAGATCTTCTCCAGGCGAACCTCAGATTTCGCTCTTGGCGAAAAGGCAACAGGTTCATTTTGAATGAGTTTAGCCACACGATCTGCAAACCCGGCATCCGTCAAAAGGACGTTTTTCTGCAACATCGCTTCGCGGGCCAGATTGTAGCGCCGCCACTTCTGGCTTGCGTTGGAGTCATTCGCCATTTTGCCAAGCAGGATTCGAGCGTCGGATACCGACAACTCATTGTCCATCAGGGCACTCAGTTTTTCGCTTACGGGGTCACGGTCAACGTTCATCGTCACTATCCTATTAGAGGTTCAATCCTTTTATCAATCGCTTCACGCGCCCGGAAAATTCTGGATCTGACGGTACCTACAGGACAATTCATGACCTGTGCGATCTCATCATAACTTAATCCTTCAAATTCCCTGAGCGTGATTGCGGTGCGAAGTTCCTCAGGTAAATCATCCAGTGCTTCCTGAATGACACCTGCAAGTTCTTCGGTCAAAGCGACACCTTCGGGTGTCTCCTGATCCCTTAGACGTCCTCCACTCTCAAATTGTTCCGCATCTTCGATTTCTATTTCATCATCGGATGGCCGACGGGTTCGCATCGACAGATGATTTTTAGCCGTATTGATGGCAATTCGGTAAAGCCAGGTATAAAAAGCGCTCTCACCGCGAAAGCTCGGCAAGGCCCGATAAGCCTTGATAAACGTCTCCTGTGAAACGTCAAGCGCCTCATGGGGATCCTTGATATACCGATTGATGAGTTGGGCAATTTTGTACTGGTATTTGATAACCAGCGCGTCAAACGCCTTCTTGTCCCCCGCTTGAACTCGGCGGACCAACTCCTCATCTAACACTTCACCCATTCTGGGGAAACCCTTTGTAGTTATGGGCGAAGCCTTCTAAAGATTCCATGTACCCAAAGAATTAGGGGTACACAAATCTCAAGCGACCTGCCTGATCTGGAATAGGGGAGATTATCATCGTTTCGCTATTTTGCTTCAATGACTTCGTTGCATTCGATAAGATGACATTTAAATTCTGAAATGTTGAACCCCAGTCAGAACGCCAAATTGAGTATGCGTCCAAGTTATTACGACGTCCTTATTATTGGAAGCGGTGCCGCAGGCCTCAGCCTTGCGCTTCGCATTGCAGACCATGCGCGGGTTGCCGTCATTTCAAAAACAGCGCTCAAAGAATCCAACACCCTTTATGCCCAGGGTGGGATTTCTGCCGTTCTCGATGAAGAGGATTCCATCGAATCCCACATCCAGGACACACTCCGGGCAGGTGCGGGACTTTGCCATCCGGATATTGTTCGAATGGTGGTGGCTCAGGGAAAGGCCTCTATCGACTGGTTACTGGAGCAAGGCGTCCCCTTTACCGAAGTGGACGCCGAGGGCGGCAATCATCAGCTGCATCTGACCCGAGAGGGCGGACACACGCATCGACGCGTCGTACATGCCGCCGATGCGACCGGGCTTGCCATTGAAACCTCTCTGGAGGAAAAGGCCAGAAATCATCCAGGAATTGAGCTATACGAACACCATAACGCCATTGATCTCGTCACCACTCAAAAGGTCGGTCTTGAGGGACTTCGGGTACTCGGCGCCTACGTGCTCGACAGCCGACTGGGCGAAGTAAAAACCATTACCGCCCAGCGGGTCGTCATTGCATCAGGGGGCGCGAGCAAGGTTTATCTCTACACCAGCAATCCGGACATCGCCACCGGAGATGGCATTGCTATTGGCTGGCGTGCGGGGGCCAAGGTTGCCAACATGGAATTCATACAATTTCATCCGACCTGCCTCTATCATCCGCATGCCCGCTCATTTCTCATTTCCGAGGCGGTTCGAGGTGAGGGGGGAAGGCTACTTTTGAGCAATGGTGAACCGTTCATGCAGCGGTTCGACCCTCGCGGCGAGCTCGCTCCAAGAGATATCGTGGCTCGAGCCATAGATCATGAAATGAAGCGGCTTGGGGATGACTGCGTATTCCTGGATATCAGCCATCAAAGCCAGTCCTTCATTCTGAGCCATTTTCCAACCATTCACGCCCGCTGTATGGAGCTCGGGATCGATATCTCTAAAGACCCCATTCCCGTGGTGCCCGCGGCGCACTATACCTGCGGGGGCATCCTGACGGATGAATGGGGGCGCACCAACATCGAGGGCCTCTATGCGATTGGTGAATCCGCCTGTACCGGGCTTCATGGCGCTAACCGAATGGCCAGCAACTCTCTTTTGGAGTGCCTGGTATTTGCAGAACGTGCGGGTGAAGACATCCTTAAGACCATCCAACATCCAACGCCGATCCCGACCCTCCCCAATTGGGATGAATCCAAGGTCACCGACTCGGACGAAGAGGTCGTCGTATCCCACAACTGGGATGAAATCAGGCGCTTTATGTGGGATTACGTGGGCATTGTTCGAACCGACAAACGCCTGGAAAGAGCCCTTCGCCGAACGGAACTTCTAAAACAGGAGATCCAGGAGTATTACGGTAACTTCAGGGTCACCAATGACTTGCTCGAGCTCAGAAATCTCGTCATCGTTGCGGAGCTCATCATTCGCTGTGCGCTCTTGAGAAAAGAAAGCCGCGGCCTTCACTACACACTGGACTACCCTGAGATTGATTCCAGCCAAGCCCCCAAGGACACCATACTCACTCCACACTGATGCGCGTTGTAGACATTATCGACGCCGATGGAACCCTGGCCATCCAGGAACACCCCATACCCTCCCCCGCCCCAGAAGAACTTCTGATTCAAGTCGCCGCGGCAGGCATCAATCGACCGGACCTTCTTCAAAGAAAAGGCCTTTACCCCCCACCGCCAGGGGCCTCCAAGATCCTTGGGCTTGAGGTCAGCGGCAGGGTCGCAGCGCTTGGGTCTGAGGTCAAAGCATTTTCAATCGGAGATGAGGTCTGCGCTTTACTCCCAGGCGGAGGCTATGCGGAATATGCGGTTGCTCATGAAGGCTCCTGCCTTCGAAAACCCTCAAACTTAAGTCTTCTGGAAGCGGCCACGCTCCCGGAAGTTTTTTTTACCGTCTGGTCGAATCTTCATGACCTCGCCGGCATTCAAGCCGGGGAGCGACTGCTCGTTCACGGGGGCGCGGGAGGCATCGGCCTCGCAGCGATTCAAATCGGCCGATTTTTGGGGGGCCAGGTTTTTGCAACCGCAAGATCAAAAGAAAAATGTCAATTTCTCGAAGCGCTTGGCGCGCATTGCCACCCTCACCCGCTCGAAGAGCTCTCAAAAGGGTTGAAACCGGATCATCAATCGCCCGGCCTGGATGTCATCTTGGATATTATTGGGGGTGACGCCCTGTCGATTCATATTGATCTTTTGAATCCGGGCGGTCGACTCCTGCTTATCGGTCTCCTGGGGGGGAGTCGGTCAGAGCTGAACCTCGCCGAGGTACTCAAAAAACGCCTCACCATCCAGGGCAGCACGCTTCGAAATCGCCCCAGCTTTCAAAAGACGGCCATTCGAGATGCTTTACTCGCTCGGGTCTGGCCTGAAATTGAGGCGGGCCGAATCCAGACCTTTGTCGATTCAGTTTTTCCCATGGAGGCAGCCGCCGAGGCTCACCGCCGAATGAAGTCCTCCCTTCATACCGGGAAAATAGTCCTTGAGATAAACCCGTGAAGAAAAGCACCCTAACCCTTTGTTCTTTGTGCCTTTTCATGAGTGCATCGCTCCACTCCGCTGAACTCGGGAAGGGCCTTTCAGCAGCAGCCCGACGTGACTGGACGGAGGCCTATCAGGAGTTTAAACCTCTAGCCGAAGCGGGAGACGCCAATGCTGCCGTCAATCTCGGAAATCTCTATCTGAGAGGGCTCGGTGTCGTGGAAAACCCCAAGGAAGCTTTTCGATGGTTCAAACAGGCGGCCGATCAGGGGCATCCCAAAGGCCAGGGGAAGCTTGGCATGATGTACTACTATGGCCTTGGGACTCCCGAAGATCGGGAGGAAGCCATCCGATGGTTTAAAAAAGCAGCCGAACAAGGAGATCCTGAATCCGCCTCCATTCTGGGATCGATTCATTCCATCGGCGAAGGCTCTAAAAAAGATCCCGTTGAAGCCTATCTTTGGTATTCCATTGCAGCGGATCGTGGAAAACCGGGCGCCCAAGAACAAAGGGGGCTTCTGATGGAAGAGATGACGCCTTCAGAGCAAACCGAAGCCCTTAATCGGCTGGATGCCTGGCGACAACAACACGCCCCTCTCCCTAAAGAAGAAACGACGGAGTCCGCCAAACCTTCGCCTAAGATCACTTCAGCCCGACACCCTAAGAAGCACGCCAAAAAAAGACGTCGGCGTCACGCCAGAAGACATCACTCGAAGTGACAGACGTAATCCAGCACGTCATCGGTAGCGATTTCAAAGGCACTTTGACCCGGAACATCAAACGATTCCCCTGCGGAATAGGTGCTCCAATCGGCTTCGCCCTTGAGTTTCACTCGGCACGTTCCGGAAATGATTTCCATCTTTTCAGGGCTGCCGGTATTGAAAGTGAGGCTTGATGGAAGAATGACCCCTACGGTTTTGCGACTGCCATCAGCAAACACGACGGTATGGCTCACACACTTGCCATCGAAATAGACATTGGATTTTTTAACGACACTCACCTGATCGAACTGGGACATAACGTTTCCTGATGGAGTTAATGGTTTCGGATCAAAGAATAATGATCACAATAGGAATAAGGACAATGAAAATCAAGATTCGGTAAGGCCAGGCGAGGTCACGCCATGCCAGACGAACCTGCATGACTTTGGTGGAAAGCCAAAGCCGCCATTTTGGCCACAAGGTCGTTTGGGTATGCCGCCACAACCAACGCAGCAGCATCAACACCAGAAAGATTTTGAGGGGCATCAGACCAAAGGCCGTGACGATTTCGGAGTAATAGTCCGCATCATGGGGAAAATGGACCTTAAGCCAATCTTCGATCTTATCCTCAAGCAGTTCCTCGGGGGCCTCAATCAGGACCAGCCATATCTTTTCAATGATTTCGAAAAGAAAACTAAAAATATGGATCCCTAACTCCAGAAAGATCTCCCAAAGGATAATCAATGACACTAGAAAACCGCCCACCCAAAGTAGAGGCTTCCAACTGGCTTCAACCGATTCGGGATCCGGATGATCGAAAAATCGGCTTTTGTTTAGGGTCTTTTGGTCTGAATCCGTCATGGCACTGCGGAACGATTAATCCTGTTTGAGAGTGTAAGCGAAAGGCACGATCAAAACTCTACATAATGCCAAGGCAATGAAAGCAAGACAAATCGCGCTTCACCCATATAATAATCCCCTAATAATGCTTTTTAGGAACCCAGAATGTCACTGACCCCACAGCAACTTGTCGATCAAGCTCGATCAAGCATTAAGGAAATCGAAGCCGAATCGCTTGTGACCCAAATCCAGCAAGTTCCGCTATTGATCGATGTTCGAGAACCCTCTGAGTTTGCTCAAGGTCACCTTGAGGGGGCCATCAACATTCCAAGGGGCCTTCTTGAATTTCAGATTTTGAACCAACCCCATCTCGCCGAGGGTCACCATACAGAGATTGTTCTCTATTGCCTCTCAGGCGGGCGGTCGGCATTAGCGGCCCAAAGCTTGGAGAGGATGGGATGCTCTAAAGTTCAAAGTCTCGCTGGGGGTATCAAGCGCTGGCTTGAACTCGGCTACCCCATCAGCGGATCTCCATGAACAAGTCCTCCAAGCTTTCTGCCGATCCCAGAAATGATGACGCGATGCGTCTTGATAAATGGCTCTGGGTGGCTCGCTTCTTTAAAACCCGCCAACTCGCGATTGAAGCCATCAACGGCGGAAAAGTCCATGTTAATGGCCAGCGGGCTAAACCAGGCAAAGAGATCAGTACGGGGGTTCGACTCACCATCACTAAGGAGCCTTACGCTTGGGACATTCTTGTCACGGGACTCAAAGGGCAAAGGCGTCCCGCGAGTGAGGCATTAGCGCTTTACGAGGAAACCGAGGCCAGTCGCGAAAAAAGAAATGTACTGATTCAGGAGCGAAAAGAGGCCCGAGAAATGGGGGTCAAACCCGAAGGAAGACCCTCCAAGCGGGATCGCCGCATGATCCATCGTTTCAAGCAACAGAGCAGCTAAAGCCGCACCTCTGCCGAATCATCGACCTTTTGGGCTGAAAACGCTAAAATCACCGGCTTTCTAAACGATCGGCACAACCGATTCAAAACCGATTTCTTGCTGGACCGCCTCAGGAGCACAACATGAGCCAAGCCACCCTCAAACTCGTTAAAGATTATTACGCCGCCTTCAACGCGGGCGACATGGACACCTTCCTGAACCTTCTGACGGATGATGTCATTCATGACATCAATCAGGGTGGCCGCGAGACAGGTAAGGCGGCGTTTAAAGCGTTCATGGACCGCATGAATCGCAACTATAAGGAACAGCTCGTTGATATGGTCTTCATGGCCAGTGAAGACGGCAGCCGCGCAGCCGCCGAATTTGTCGTGCTTGGCGAATACCTCGTTACAGACGAGGGCCTCCCAGAAGCCAAAGGTCAGAAGTATCGTCTACCCGCCGGTGCCTTTTTTGATATCCGTGATGGCAAGGTGGCACGCATCACCAACTACTACAATCTGGAAGACTGGATCCGTCAGGTCGGCGCCTAAACCCAACTTTGGCCATGGATAATTCCGTCGAAATCATCCGTTTTCTGGGAAGCGACCCGGAGCTCAAATCCTACCTTCCGGATCTGGCTCAGCTCAGGATCAGAGTCTTCAGGGATTTTCCGTATCTCTACGATGGTACGGTAGCCTATGAAGAAAAATACCTTGAAACCTATACCCGATGCGCCGAGAGCATCGTGGTCTTGGTGCTGGATGGTTCAAAAGTGGTGGGCGCGACCACGGGTCTTCCGATGTCCGCCGAGACGGAAGAGTTCCAAAGACCCTTTGTCGCATCGGGCTATGACCCCGCCAAAATCTTTTATTGCGCCGAATCCATTTTGCTGACGGCTTACCGAGGGCGTGGCATCTATCCAAAGTTCTTCGAGGAACGCGAGGGACATGCACGTCGTTTGGGAAGGTTTGATCTTTGCACTTTTTGTTGTGTTCAAAGACCCGAAGACCATCCTCTAAGGCCCAAGGATTATGTGCCTTTAGACCGCATCTGGAGCAAGTTTGGCTACGTTAAAAACGAAGCCCTCAGGACCACTTACGACTGGAAGGATGTGGACCAGGCCGATGAAACGCCAAAACCCATGGTGTTTTGGACAAAATCCCTGATCCAGCCGTCATGAAAGGCTTCAAGATCGCGTCCGCTCAGTACGATATCGGTTTTCTCGAAAACTGGGACGGCTATGTCAACAAGGTTCGCTCGTGGTTTGAGGAAGCCGCGCGTCAAGATGCTAAATTTCTGGTCTTTCCAGAATATTTCAGCATGGAGCTCGCCTCCTTATTCCCAGAATCGGTCTACCGATCACTTTCTGGCCAACTCGAGGCGCTTGAAAGTTTGCTCCCCGACTTTCTAAGCCTCTTTTCAGATCTCGCCCATCAACATCAGGTTTTTGTTGTGGCAGGTTCCTACCCGGTAAAGCAGAACAGCGGCGCGTATCACAACCGTGCCTACCTTCTGGGGCCACAGGGCTTTTCCGAATTCCAAGATAAATTACAGATGACCCGCTTTGAAAATGAGCATTGGCATATCACTCAAGGCGATGAGATCAAAACCTTTCTAACGCCTTACGGAAGGGTGGGCATCAACATTTGCTACGACAGCGAGTTTCCGATGATTGCCAGAGCCCAGGTTGAACAGGGCGCAAATATGATTCTTGCACCCAGCTGCACGGATACACTGGCGGGTTATTGGCGTGTTCGAATTGGTTGCCAGGCCAGAGCGCTTGAAAACCAGTGTTATGTCATCCAGTCACCTACGGTCGGAGCCGCCCCTTGGTCCGAGGCAGTTGACTCAAACATCGGCGCTGCCGCGATCTACACACCCGTCGATTACGGCTATCCGGATAATGGTGTACTCGCTATTGGAACGCTCAACGCGACCCAATGGGTTTTTGCCGAAATCGATCCTGAATCCATCGGTAAAATCAGAAATACCGGCCAGGTTTTCAATTATCGAGACTGGCCGTCACAGTTCCGCTGCCTCACCAAAGACCCGAAACCCAAGGTCCAAGAGTAGCCATCATGAATTCGTCCCCGCATATCGAACTCTTTGACACGACCCTCAGGGATGGCAGCCAGACGGCTGGCATCAATTTCTCCGTTGAAGACAAAGTCCGGATTGCCAACCGTCTTCAAGAATTTGGAATCGACTGGATTGAGGGCGGCTGGCCAGGCGCCAGCCCCAAGGACAGTGAGTTTTTTGAACTCATGCGCGATCGGAAATGGCCGCATGCAAAACTGATTGCATTTGGAAGCATGGCTCGCCCGGGAACGCCGGCACAGGACGATCGGGGGCTTCGTTACCTGGTTGAATGCGGGGCGGATGGGGCCTGCGTCTTTGGGAAAAGCTGGGATCTTCACGTCACCAAAGCGCTCGGTATTCGACTTGAGGACAATCTGGACCTGGTTGAGGATTCGATTCGGTTTCTCAAGGAAGAGTTACCGGTTGTCTTTTTTGATGCCGAACATTTCTTCGACGGCTACCGGGACAACCCCGACTACGCCATCGAGGTATTAAAAGCTGCCGTAAGAGGCGGAGCGGATGCGCTGGTCCTTTGCGACACGAATGGTGGCAGCCTTCCGGAAGCCATTGAAAAAGGTGTGAGCGCCGTACATCTTCACTTCCCCGAAATCCAGATCGGCATTCACGCGCACAATGACAGTGAACTCGCCGTGGCCAATTCGCTGACCGCGGTCCGATTTGGCGCGACCATGGTTCAGGGCACGATCAACGGCATTGGAGAGCGCTGTGGAAATGCCAACCTGGTCTCGATCATCCCCAGCCTCAAGCTCAAGATGCAAAAAAGCTGTAGTGTTGACGACGAGCAATTGAGTCACCTGGGCTCTCTCTCCCGCTTTGTCAATGAAATGGCCAACCGCCTCCCCTGGCAGCACCAACCCTTCGTGGGCCTTAATGCCTTCGCACACAAAGGTGGGATTCACGTCTCCGCTATTCGAAAAGAGGCTTCCCTCTACGAGCATGTAGACCCTGGGCTTTTGGGTAACCAACGTCTCATTTTAGTTTCAGATCAGGCGGGCAAGAGCACCCTGCAACAGAAGATTACCGAGATGGGGCTGGATCTGGATCTCGACCCCAATGATCCCGGCGTCACTGAAACGCTTAAAAAAATAAAGGAACTGGAAAATCGGGGATTCGCCTATGAAGGGGCAGAAGCTTCCTTCCAGTTGCTCTTACTCCGCTCCATGCAACGGTTCAAGACCCATTTCGAACTCTTGAGCTTTCGGGCCGTGGACGAAAAAATCGGAACGGATGGCGAACCGATATCGGAAGTTTCGGTGAGCCTTAAAGTGGGTCCGAATCACACCACGACCTCCGCGCGCGGGAATGGACCGGTTAATGCGATCGATAATGCCTTACGTGAAGCCTTGCTCCCGTTTTACCCCGGACTCAATGCCATGCGCCTCACCGATTTCAAGGTCCGCGTTCTGACCACCCAGCTTGCAACGAGAGCTACGGTTCGTGTGCTCATCGAATCCACGGATGGGGATAACAAATGGGGAACGGTGGGTGTCTCCTCCAACATGGTGGATGCGAGTGTTCAGGCGCTGGTGGATGCGATCGAATACAAGTTCATGCTCGATAAAACAGAACCTCTAGCGCAATAATATCAGTGTGTTAGGCTGGCTTCTCACCTGAAGCCTATGGGCTCAAAAAAAATGAATCCACGTTGGTTGCTTTCACCAAATGTGCAACGTATACTTCACGGCGAGCTTTAAAAGAGCGTTGTCATAGAATAACGATTTAAATTGGAGGAACTCAGAATGAAATGGGAAAAGCCAAGCTACACTGATCTTCGCTTCGGATTTGAAGTGACGATGTACATCTACAACCGTTAATAGACGGCTTGTAAGGACGGGGTCCTGCAGCAATGCAGGGCCCCGTTTTCATTTCTGAATTCCAAGACTGATTGCCTATGAAAATTCGTGTTCTCGGTGCAGGTGCGGGGGGTGGCTTCCCCCAATGGAACTGCAACTGTAAAAATTGTGCGGGGCTTCGAAACGGCTCATTAAGCGCCAAAGGCAGAACCCAATCTTCGATTGCGGTCAGTTCAGATGGGGAGAACTGGGTCCTTTTCAACGCTTCCCCCGATATCAGAACGCAGTTGGAACACTTTGAGGGATCACACCCCAAAAAGGGCATTCGAGATAGTGGCATCAAGGCCATCGTCCTGATCGATAGTCAGATTGATCACACGACGGGTCTATTGATGCTGCGCGAATCGACCCACCCTTTGGAAATCTATTGTAGTGAGATGGTTAAACAGGACCTCACCAGTGGTTTCCCTCTCTTTACGATGCTCTCCCACTATTGCGGCGTGAACCATCATCCCGTACCCCTCGATGGGAGCCCCTTTACGATCCCGGGGATCGAAGATCTGAGGTTCCATTCACACTCGCTCAAGAGCAAAGCCCCACCCTATTCTCCACATCGGCACGACCCTCACGAGGGTGACAACATTGGGGTCATCATTGAACAGATTTCAACCGGACGAACCCTCTATTACGCTCCCGGGCTCGGAGAAATTGAAGCTCACGTGTTTGATGCCATGACGAAGGCGAACTGCGTTCTGGTCGACGGCACCTTCTGGCAACATGATGAAATGGCTCGCGCGGGCATTTCGAACAAAATGGCTTTGGAAATGGGGCACCTGCCTCAATCCGGTCCGAACGGCATGATTGAAACCTTGTCAAAAGCCACGAAGGGTCGGAAGATTCTGATCCATATCAATAATACTAACCCCATTCTGGATGAAGATTCGCCCGAGAGAGAGGCACTCTCACTGGCCGACATCGAAGTCGCTTATGATGGACTTGAAATCACTGTGTGAGGCTTTCACGTGATCGCGAATACGCCATGGACTCCTGAAGAATTCGAAGCGAAACTCCGCGCCAAGGATATCTACTACCACATCAACCATCCCTATCATGTTGAGATGGCCGGAGGTCGGCTGACACCCGAACAGATTCGTGGGTGGGTGGCTAACCGGTTTTACTATCAGATCAAAATTCCGGTTAAGGATGCCAACATTCTGGCCAACTGCCCGGATCGAGACACCCGAAGAACTTGGATTCAACGCATTCATGACCATGATGGTGACGGCCAGGATCGAGGGGGCATCGAAGCTTGGACACGACTCGGAGAAGCGGTCGGCATTCCGCGGGAAGAACTCTGGTCCTTGCAACACGTCCTTCCTGGCGTCCGCTTTGCTGTGGATGCCTATGTGACCTTTGCGCGGAACGCCCCCTGGCAGGAAGCCGCCTGCTCCTCCCTGACTGAAATGTTTGCGCCGACCATCCACAAGCAACGCCTTTCGGGATGGCCCGATCTTTATCCCTGGATTGATCAGGAAGGACTGGCCTACTTCCGGAGTCGAGTGACCCAAGCCAACCGGGACGTGGAACACGGGCTCGCTATTACACTCGAATACTTCAAGACGCGAGCCGAGCAGGAACGAGCGCTTGAAATTCTTCAGTTCAAGCTGGATATCCTTTGGACGATGCTCGATGCCATGTGGCTCGCTTACATCGATCAAAAACCTCCTTACTTCAACATCCAGAAATCTTCCTGATGGCTCTTTTTGCTGAAACCGTACTTGGATTCTCCCCGCTCTACCGACTTCAATGGGAAGAGGCTCAGGGACGACATGTGATCCTTTACCCCGAGGGCATGGTCGAACTCAATGTCCCCGCGGCTGAAACCCTCAAACTCTGTGACGGGAAACGAAATCTTGGGGAAATCGTGCACATGCTCGAAACCAAATTCGATACCTCAGGGCTATGGGATGATGTCGAAGAACTTGTCAATGCCGCAATCGATCATGGCTGGATCCGAATCGTATCCTAAGGGAAGCCCGAGATGGCTGCTCGCAGAGCTCACCTATGCGTGCCCTCTGCAGTGTCCTTACTGTTCCAACCCGATCGACTATGCCAAACACTCTAGCGAACTTTCGACAGAGGAGTGGAAACGCGTCTTCACTGAAGCCAGGGCCTTGGGCGCCGTTCAGCTGGGACTTTCAGGCGGCGAACCGCTCACCCGAAAGGATCTTCCAGAACTCATCCAACATGCGAGGAACCTTGGGTATTACATCAACCTGATCAGTTCAGGTTATGGTCTGACGGAAACCAAAATTGCGGCGCTCAAAGACGCCGGCTTGGACCATATTCAAATCAGCATTCAGGCACCTGAAAAAGAACTCAATGACCTTTTAGCAGGGACCGAGTCCTTCGATCAGAAAAAGCGCGTTGCGAAGATCATCAAGCAACAAGGCTACCCCATGGTGCTTTGTGTGGTCATCCACCGAAAGAACATCCACCAGATGCAGGCGATCCTGGAGATGGCAGAAGAACTTGAGGCAGACTATCTCGAACTTGCCAATACGCAGTACTACGGGTGGGCTCACCTCAATCGTTCAGAGCTCCTTCCAAGTCGGGAACAGTTCATAGAAGCAGAACGCATTGCCCAGGCCTACAAGGAAAAGGTTAAAGGCAAGATGAAGATCTATTATGTCGT
>CAYFLM010000022.1:0-20083 GCA_964343925.1 uncultured Methylococcus sp. | reverse complement strand
CGATACAAAGGTTGAGGGCAAAGGCGCCAATCAAGGCATGCCACCGTGTATATCCCGGGGGTGCAACCAATCGTTCTCTTGAGAAAATTCCTTTCAAGTTCGCCTCCATTTACGATCATTACCCATCCAGAGAAAGGCCAAATTCGCCCACCTTGGCCGACACCACACAAACGGTTTGGATTATACCGACTTAACATGAGGGACCGTCTGACTCGACGTTGACCGTGGGTTACATTTTTTATGTGGCAACGCCTACGGACAGAGCCCATCCGGAAGCCTTTTGCACTAGGATATGACCGATGTTAATTGACACCGCTATGCTCGCCGCTGCGCGGTCAAATAGGACATGATGAACCGTCTAGCGCCGGTGAATACGTGCCCAACTTGCCGAACAGGGCCTGAGAGGCGCATGATTCGCTCCCGCCCGGTGCTCCAATCGATACCATGACACCTTATTCTTGGAGAAGGGTTGGGTCACATGCCATCCGACACTCACCGGCGGAATGTCTTGCCAATCTGGGAAAAAGCCATGAAATGCTTGAGATATCTGGGCCTTGGGTGGAGCCGTAATCTTGCCCTTTGCGAGGTCCAAAAACCCAACCCCGGACCCGGGGATATCCTGATTGAGGTGAGGGCCACCTCCATCAATCCCATCGACTGGAAACTCCGACAAGGGATTCTTGGCCTAGCGGGCGATTTTGGATTCTTTCCCAAAACACCCTGTTTTGACTGTGTGGGTGTGGTGGTTGAAGTCGGAAAGTCAGTCTCTAGTGCTTACCTCGGTAAACGGGTTTTTGGGATGTTGTCTTTCAAAGAGATGGGCGCTGCCACCGAATACCTCATCGCCGGGATCAATCACTTCGTGGTAGCCGATGACACCATTGAAGACGCTGTTCTCGCTGGACTTCCGCTCGCGGGGATGACGGCTCTCCAGTCGCTTCGGGATTTAGGCGAATTGAAGTCCGGCCAGCGACTTTTGATCACAGGAGGGAGCGGCGGCGTCGGCCACCTTGCCGTTCAACTCGGTAAAGTTTTAGGTGCCGAAGTCACGGTGCTGGCAGGCCCGACGAACCAGCTCTTTGTTGAATCGCTCGGTGCGGATCATATCTATGATTACACTCGAACACCTCGGCCAGAGGGTCCCTTCGATGTTATTTTCGATACGGTGGCCGACCACGGGTTTCATTACTGGAAAAGCCGACTAACCCCAGAGGGGACATTCGTCTCCGTGCTACCCAAACTTTCAAACCTGTTGGCTGCCCGACTTTCTTTGCTCCGAGGCCAACGAACCGTTCGGATCATTGGTGTAAAACCTCAACGATCGGATCTTGAACTCCTCCAGAACCTCGTGCTTCGCCATCGATTGAAGATTGAAATTGATCGTATCATTCCACTCAAACGGATAGACGAAGCACTCGATAAAAGCCGAGCGGGTCGGACCCGAGGCAAAATCATCATTGAGATACGCTCTTGAGCCGTGGACTGATCATTGCGGGGGCTATCTTAATTATCCTGGGGCTGATCTGGCCCTGGCTCTCCAGAATACCCCTCGGGCGATTGCCCGGGGACCTATCGATAGAAAAGGAAAATTTCTCCCTCTACTTTCCGCTGACGACCTCACTGCTGGTTTCGATCTTACTTTCGCTACTTTTCTGGCTCTTCAAAAGGTAAAGGGATTGCAGATGGATTAGCAGGAGCAGTTCTGCTCCGTTAAGATGGTCCTTATCCCCAGTTTGACTTCAGCTTCCACACGCATGAAATCCGCTCAAGATCCAAACCCAATACCCAGTCTTCTCTCAACCCTCGGACTCTGGCTCAAGATTGGATGCATCAGCTTCGGAGGACCTGCCGGGCAAATTGCCCTGATTCATCGCGAATTGATTGAAAAAAGACAGTGGATTTCAGAGCAGCGTTTTCTGCACGCTCTGAATTACTGCATGGTTCTTCCAGGTCCTGAGGCTCAGCAATTGGCCACCTATATGGGATGGCTTCTGCATAGAACGCTGGGTGGCATCATCGCGGGGTTGCTCTTTATCTTGCCCTCGCTCTTTGTGCTGATGGGATTGGGCTGGATTTATCTCCAATATGGAGAGGTGCCTGCTGTCACGGGGATCTTCTATGGGATTAAACCGGCCGTTTCTGCAATTGTCATCATGGCCGCCTACCGTATCGGTCGACGAACCCTCAACCATCCCCTCCTCTGGTTGATGACACTCGCCTCGTTTGCCGCCATCCATTATTTGGACACCCCCTTCCCCTTCATCCTGCTTACCGCTGCATTGCTTGGATCCGTGCTGAGCGCACGGCTTGATTCCAAGCCCCATCAAGACGCAACGCATCAGCCCCCCCTGATGGGTGATGATTCAGAGGGGTTTCCACACACCCGCTTCAAACTCACGCGCTGTCTGACCATCCTGTGGGTGGGTCTCATGCTCTGGTGCATCCCGATGGGCTGGCTTTATCTGACATTCGGTTGGAGTGTCCCCTTGACCCAAATGGCTTGGTTCTTTACTAAGGCTTCCCTCCTGACCTTTGGCGGGGCCTATGCGGTGCTGCCCTATGTTTACCAAGGTGTCGTTGAACACTATGGCTGGCTCACCGCCGAACAAATGATGGATGCTTTGGCATTAGGTGAGACCACACCCGGGCCTCTCATTATGGTGAACACCTTTACGGGTTTCATAACGGGATGGACACAGGATATTCTGGGGAGTAACAGCCCCTTTCTGGGTGGGACACTGGCCGCACTGGTGGTGACCTATTTCACCTTTCTTCCCAGCTTCATTTTTATTCTGGCCGGAGCCCCCTGGGTCGAAACCTCACGCGCCACCCTCAGGCTCAAAGGTCCTTTAACCGCGATTTCTGCCGCAGTTGTTGGCGTGATTTTGAATTTGGCGCTATTTTTCGCGGGTCAGGTCCTATTCCCAGAAGGCGTCGCCTTAGCACCCGATGTCAAGGCCATCATCATCCTGCTATTCGCTGGGATTGCGCTCACCCGTTTTAAACTGGGTATCATTCCCGTCATCATGCTGAGTGGTGGAAGCGGTTATCTCATCACCGCGCTTCCGAACCTAATCCGCGTGGGATTCTAAATACTCATGCTCGCATTGCTTTCAATCACAGGCCCCATTTTCCTTATCATTGGGGTCGGCTACCTCGCGACAAGACTGGGGGGCATGAATGAGGCGCCACCCAAGGCGCTTGGACAATTTGTCATTCAATTTGCACTCCCTGCACTCCTGTTTCGCTCCATTGCTCATCGATCCCCTGAACAGCTGCTGCCCTGGGACTTCCTTATTCGTTACACCGCGGGCTCACTACTCGTCATTCTGGTGGGCCTTATCTTCATTTATGGCATCCGCAGGAAGTCTTTCCATCTCGCTTCCATCGAGGTCATGGGCATGACACTCTCCAATAGCGCCTTTATGGGGTTTCCCATAGCAGAGCAGATCATTGGTCTCGAACAAGCCACTGATCTACTGGGTGTCTATGTCTTTGTTGAGAATCTGGTCATGGTCCCGATCCTCATCACCTTGGCAGAAGCCGGAGGTCATGGGCCAAAACACCCATTCAAACTGGTCAGTTACATTGTCTTGCGCCTCATTAAAAACCCACTGATTCTGTCGATGCTTCTTGGATTTGGGTTTTCATGGTTTGAGATCCCAGTCCCCGGTGTCATGGCCCGTGTCATTAATCTACTGGCAGGCGCTTCCGCTCCAGTCGCCCTTTTTTACATTGGCTGCATCCTCGCAACGCTTAGACTCAGAAAACTTGGCGCCGAGCTTTTTTCGATAGCCGCCGGAAAGCTCATCTTGCATCCTTTGATGGTCACCCTCATTTTCGTCCTATGGCCCATCGGTCAAACGACATTAACCGAGTCTGCCATTTTGAATGCTGCCATGCCGATGGCCACGATCTATCCGCTCTTAGGCCAAAAATATGGACAAGAGGGCCTCTGTGCGGCATCCCTGATGGCCACCACCGTAATGGCCTTCATTACGGTGACCAGCCTGATCGGACTCTTCAAAGTGGTTGCCTGTTGTTGAGCATCACGTGATAGAACGCATGACACCACCCGGACCTCATGTCGACGCGTTATCCGGGCAAGACTGCGGATTAACCCATTGCGGAAATATCCAAAGGGAAAGTCTTGGATCTTGGGAGTGAAAGCCTTTCATCCTCGTCCTTCGTTCATCATGATGCTGGGGATAATGCTCTTTCCGATCCTCGTCCATTCTGACCCCAAAAAAAACGATCAAATCTCCATCTACTTCAGGACGGATATAAGAAACGCACAATCCAACATCCTGACCTTGAATGGCGTCTATGCGCTCAATACGCGATGGGGCACTCTGGAAGCGGCCGCACGCGTGGGGTCATTTGGAGATCAATATGGTCTTTGGTCCTACAAGCTCGAAGGCATCAGTCCCACATTCATGGGGCAGCATCGGGTTGCAGTCCGTGTGGTCAAAAACAGTGACTATCCGTCCAATTTGGACGGACAGAACACGCGGTTTGCGGAACGGATCATGGGCAGTTATCTCCCCTTCGATTCCCTAGAGGTCTTCAAGGACCTTGCCGTCCATATCGATCTTGGAACGGCTCAGAATTTTGCAGCCAAGCCCGGCGCGACAGTGTTACCGAATTTTGGAGGCGCTCTTAACTTATTACCCATCTGGGCGCTCAAGCTCGACATCCCCGAGCATGGGACAACTCGCAGTTACCAACTCAGTTACAGTAATTTTGATGTTTTCGATCCCTACCCTGCCTCACAGCCCTTTATCCAGGCTGAGGTGTCTCAGAAATTCGATTCAGTCACCTATTACAGTTATGTTCGCTATCGCTGGGACTATGACGTCACCCAGTTCTATAGTCTCTATCTGGCGATCGGCGCGACTTTTCCGAATTAAAACAATTCGATCGTTTGGAATCCCAGAGCCACGGCACTGAAGCGCCTAAACTTCGCGGTCTATTCGGTCTTCATTTCAAAAAAGTCTGTTCGTACTCATAGACGAGTCTTGCATACGCCAACTCATCGTGGAGACAGGCATTAAAGGTTTCTTCGACACCCTGCTGGAAATGTCGTCGAAGAACGGCCTCCTCAGGCACAGGCATATTCTTGAGTTCCTGGATCATCCCCATCACATGAACGCCGAAATGACGTCTCAGAATGGGATCCTCTGGCACATGGGGCCCAAGTTCCAATGGATTACGCTGAGGAGACAAGGCTCTGACCTCTGGCTCAGGCGCAACTACGGGCTCTAAGACCGGTTTCTCCTCCTTGACCTCAGCTTGATCGGATTCAGGATCCGCGGAAGGTTTAGGGGTTGGGGCGGGCTCGGGTGTGGGGGCCGGCTTCACACGAGGTAATGGGATACGTTTATCTCGTGCTAAAAGTTTTTTTTGCTCCAAATATTGAAGCAGATATATCGCTCCGACCACATAAAGCACGATGGCCAAAGGCAAGGTCACAAAAAGGAAATGAAACATCTTTTATTCTTGTTTTTAGATAAGATGATTGGTCTTAAATCGATTCGGATTATGCCTGAGACCGGACCCGGATATCGACAATTTTGACTTCTGGTATTGCGTCAATACTACTTAGGGCGTAAGGTCTTAATTGTCGCAGAAAGGCTTCAGCGGCGGCCTGAGACCACCTTTTCAATCCACATTTCGCGAAAGGCGGCATCGACCCCCTCATGGATGGGTACACTTCGATCTCCCACGAGGTAACGCTGAATGAAATAGTGCTGAGAAACCCCAACCGCCTGACAAGCGGCCAGACCCCGCTCGATCCACTTGGGATCCTTCCCATACTGTATGGATAAGGCCGTAGCCTTAGCCCAGTCGAAGGATTCGATGAGTTCAACATCACTCAGAATCCGAATGGAACGCGCATCGTAAGGACGGTCCGGCTCGCTCATACACTCTCAACTCCAGATGGCCAACTGGCCTTTGCCACTGACCGATTTATCATTTTTCTAGGATTATTCTGAATGGATCCACAAACCAGAGGGTACTCTCTTTCCTGTGAACGCAATCGCCAGCCGATTTTAATGGTACTCAAGGATCACTTTGCCGATCGTCGGGAAGTGCTTGAAGTGGGGAGTGGCACAGGACAGCATGCCGCTTATTTTTCAGATGCCCTTCACCATCTCATCTGGCAGGCCTCGGACCGAAAAGATTATCTACACGGCATAGGACAATGGTTACTCGAGGCCCAAAGGGATGACCTGCCACCGCCGATGGAACTCGACGTCAACGGTCACTGGCCCAAGAAACGCTACGACGCCGTTTTTTCAGCCAATACCTTTCACATCATGAGTTTTGTAGAGGTCGAAAAATTCTTCAAGGGCGTTGATCAATGTCTGAGTGCCGATGGAAAACTTGTCCTTTATGGTCCCTTCAACTACCACGGGAAATATACCAGTGACAGCAACGCGCAGTTTGATGCGTCATTGAAAAGCCTCAATCGGCTGCAAGGCATTCGTAACTTTGAGGACATTGACGATCTGGCCCATGGCATCGGTCTGAAACTGATCGAAGACCGTCCTATGCCCGCCAATAACCACTGCTTGGTGTACCAGCGATTGGGTCGAAATTAGTGCGCGTGAGGGAGTAGAAAATGGCCGCTGGCCCCCGTGAGGAGAGATCAGGCTCAAGCTCAGGCGGTGGGGCGGGCTGCACGGGGAGTAGACAGTCAGCCTTGCTTATACGTGAGACCAGCGGGATGGAGAATTTACCCCTAGTTGAAGAAGTTTGCAAAACTTTTTTTCAGGCATTTTTTAGCTTTAATTATCAATAACTTGAAGCCATCGCTCGTAAAGCCTTTGAACGGTCACAAGGTGGGGTGATTATTTTTTTTCAAACCTCTTCAAGGCCGTCGATTTTCAGTGCGGGATTGGCTTATGCGGACACCTTAGAGACATTGCCCGATTGAACCGACTCTGGTGCATAATTCACACAGATTCTCACTGGTGGACATGGCATGGATTCCAAATTCTCTCGACCTCCTCACCCGCCCCGTGTCGTGGTGGGTATGACCGGCTCAAGTGGCGTGATCTATGGTGTGCGCCTTCTCGAAGTGCTCCAGGAAATCCATGAGGTCGAGACCCACCTCATTCTCAGCAAAGGCGCTGAGGTCAACCTCCGTATCGAAACCGCGCATACCGCAGAATCGGTCAAGGCGCTTGCCGACATCGTGCATGATGTCGATGATCTTGCAGCACCCGTTTCGAGTGGCTCCTATCCTGTAAAAGCCATGATCGTGATGCCGTGCTCCATGAAAAGCCTGGCCCAGATCGCCCTATCGCTTAACGACAACCTGTTGACCCGCGCAGCAGATGTCACGCTCAAGGAAAGACGTCGGCTGATTGTGGTACCCAGAGAGACCCCTCTTCATCTGGGCCATCTCAAGCACATGGTCAGCATTACTGAAATGGGCGGCACCATACTCCCGCCATCCCCATCTTTCTATCATGGCCCCAAGAACATACAGGACATCATCGATCAGACGGTTGGCAAGGTGCTCGACCAACTCGATCTGCCCCATCATCTGTTCAAGCGATGGGGCACCGATGAATGAAGATGAATTTGAAGCCGCCCGGATCGCAATTCTGAATGAAGTCAGTAGCTTCACGCTGGCAACGGTCGACACTCAAGGACATCCCTGGGCTTCCCCGGTCTACTTTGTTGCACTGGATGGGTCGCTCTACTTTCTGTCTTCCCCGAAATCTCGCCATTGCGTGAACCTTGAATCAACGGCAAGCATTTCAGCCAGCGTGCATCCGGAGACCCGTGATTGGCGGGATATTCGAGGCCTTCAGATGGAAGGCTCTGCCGATAAAGTCATTGAAGAGCAAGAACGCGAGCGTGTGCTTTCGGCTTATCTGTCTCGATTTCCTTTCGCTCAGGCACTGATCCAGCCGAAAAGCGGTTCATCCGTGAGCTTTTCGTCCGCTCAACTCTATCGGTTCACGCCAGAGAGGGTTCTCTATCTCGACAATCGGTTGGGCCCAGGTCTCCGTTATGAGGTTTGGATCAAGGATCAACAGATCGTGAAAGGTCCAAGCCCCTTCAAATACGACTAGCTCCTGAAATGGAAGCTATTCAGGATCCCCTTCCGAGGTCTTGCTGATCAGTGCCTGAACCGTTCGGTAGCCAATGCCGAGCGCCCTTACCCCGGCCGCATCGTTAGGATCCACATCAAGCACGTAAGCCCCGGTCGATGAATCGGGATGAAATCCGAAGTTAACTGTTTGACGGTCGAGATGGGGTGGAAGCACAGCCCCCATGATGGCAAGTCCGATTTTTTCAACCGAATTGGTTTCTTCACCCGCATGAAGGCTACGCTCCCGGTAGGCTTGATAGTGGTCTGCCAATTCACGGCTGGGGCCAACGATCACCTTGCAGCTCCGGATTCTGGACTGACGCTCGGTCGAAACCTCCTCGAAGGCCTCCAAAGACAGGACATCATCAAGTCCATTCACATGAATGAGATCCTGTTCAAGCGTTTTTCGGCTGGAGGTGCTGTCACAACCCGGAAGGTCATAACCACAACCGGAAAGTAGGGCAAATATCAGCCAAGCCAGCAAGATGCGAAAGGGCGCGTTCAACATGTGCATTCAGGAAAATTTCTAACGCTACCAGTGTAACGCAAACAAGCCGCGTCCATTAACGATCGTGTTGCGAGAAGCGACAGGGACCACCACCGAAAATGTCAGTCAAGGTCCTGCCCCGCATCGACTGGCGATGGCGCTTGCCGGGGGTCGAGGTTCGTCCTGAACCCCTTCAACGATTCGCCTCCAGACCGGGATGTCCCGGTCTTTCCCGTCCTCTAGATTTAGGGCCTGAGGAGACTGTCGAGATAGCTGATTCTTAGGTCAGTTTTACGAATGGCTTTTCGAATCATGCGTTCCGGGAACTCAGAGTGCAAGGCCATTGCGATCAGGATATCGCGTTCCGCTTTGGCCAGATCGAGCATGAGTCGTGAGCGAAGCGTGTCAAACATATAGACCTGTGAACCCGCCCCCCGGCCACTGGAAGAAGTGGATTTGGGCTCCTGAAGCATCTCGCAGTAACGTTCACGACGATAGGCATATTCATCACGACTTTCGTCAATCGAGAACCGTTGGGTCGCTGAGGCTTCTTTTCGATGCTCGTCTAGCTGCAACAGAATGCTATCGACGACTTGTATCCAAAGCCGAATTTCATCTTCACGTGGTTCTTCCTTACCCTCAATGCCTAAAGACAACATCAAGGGGCGAATCAAAGGTGACATGGCTATCGTCAAGATCACCACGACCAACGCGGTGGCAACCACGACATCATGTCCTTCAACCC
Source organism: uncultured Methylococcus sp. (assembly GCA_964343925.1). Classification (GTDB taxonomy): domain Bacteria; phylum Pseudomonadota; class Gammaproteobacteria; order Methylococcales; family Methylococcaceae; genus UBA6136. The sequence continues at coordinate 10,741 of CAYFLM010000022.1, read as the reverse complement.
AGATCCCGGGTGCAAGCGTATAGGGAATCGCAAGTGCGGCCATCGCTGACACGGGACCACGAACACCGAAGCTAGACGCCAGCAAGATGGCCTTATATCGAACGGATCGCTTTTTTAAGCAATGAGCGATGGACCATAGAAAGCTCAACGTCCCCAATCGAGCGAGAAACAAAGTGACTAAGGTTACAACGGTCAATTGTGCAACCTGAATGAGATCATGAACGCTCAGACGTTCCAGCAGCGATGACACCACAATCCCCACCAGCAAGAATGCTGAGGCTTCCAACACAAAAGCCCAGTGTTCCCAGATCATCACGCTCTGAATTCGCCCTGAATAGCTGCCCTTACGATGCTGAGCAAGGCCGATCAGATACGCGGCAAAAACAATGGCAAGAATTCCGGAACCATCGATCGCATCCGCTAAAATATAGAGCGCAAAGGGCACCACCATGATGATGGCATTGACGGCCAGATCATCTTTGACCTTTCTGAGAAAGGCACTGACCAGCAATCCTCCGAGGTAACCCACGGCAACACCTCGGAGCAATGTATGCGCAAAGACGAAGCCAATATCCATCTTGGTCAAGGTCCCACTCATGAGCGCCAGAATAGCCAAATGGAATAGCGTCAGTCCCGCCACATCGTTAAAGAGTGTTTCCCCCTGAATGACATTGATTAAGGCCTGCGGCAAACGAGTCTTTCGCGTCAAGCCACTGAGTGCCACGGCATCTGTAGGTGACAGCACGGCGCCTAGCATCAGTGCAATCGTTAAAGGGATATCGAACAAGCCATGTGCAATCCAGCCCACAAAAGCCGTCGTGACGATAACGGGCAAGGTTGAAAATGCGGTAATGGGGAGAAGATCGGACTTTAAGTCACGATAGTGCGTGCGAAGGGCCTCACCAAAGACCAGAGGGACAATGATAAAGACCATGATGAGTTCGGGCTCTATCGATGCATTGCCAAACCGAGGGATATAGCCCAAAGCGACACCGAGGAGAATCAATGGCAACAAGTTATTCCAACCCAGGTGCTTCAGGGATGCTGATGTCAAAGTGGCAACCAACAGAAATATGGCGTAGTTCGCTGGCACGACGATAAAGCGCTCTCTTAGAAAGGACCGATTCGAATATTCTCATGAATTGAGCGGCCGCGACTAAACTTAGAAGTTGTCACAAATTCAATGTATAATGGCGGATTCCATCGGGAACCGCCTGCCCAAAGGGGCATCCGGGATCCGGTCGATTCCAACGGGACCTTTTCTAAACCAGAAACACTGACATGACTGATCTATCGCTCTACAGAAACATCGGCATCTTTGCACACGTCGATGCTGGCAAAACCACCACGACCGAACGTATCCTCAAGCTCACCGGCAAAATCCACAAGATTGGTGAAGTACATGACGGGGCTGCAACCACCGACTTCATGGAACAGGAGCAGGAACGCGGCATCACGATCCAGTCAGCAGCAACGACCTGTTTCTGGAACGATCATCGTTTCAACATCATTGATACCCCAGGCCACGTCGACTTCACCATCGAAGTCTATCGTTCCCTGAAGGTTCTGGACGGCGGTATCGGCGTATTCTGCGGCTCAGGCGGTGTTGAACCCCAGTCTGAAACCAACTGGCGCTATGCTAACGATTCCAAGGTTTCAAGAATTATCTATATCAACAAACTTGACCGCATCGGCGCTGATTTCTATCGCGTTGTGAAGCAGGTCAAGGACATCCTTGCTGCTGAACCGCTCGTTATGGTCCTCCCCATTGGGCGCGAAGATGAGTTTGTGGGTGTTGTCGATCTTTTAAGCCGTAAATCCTACATTTGGGACGATTCCGGCGACCCCATGAAATTCACGGTTGGTGAGCCACCGGCCGATATGTTGGACGATGTTGAAACCTGGCGCGCCGAACTCATCGAGAAGGTTGTCGATCAGGACGATGATGTCATGGAGAAGTACCTTGAAGGCGAAGAACCCGATGTCGAAACCATCAAGCGCCTGATTCGTAAAGGCACCATCAAGATGGACTTTTTCCCGACTTACTGCGGCTCATCATTCAAGAACAAGGGCGTACAGCTCGTGCTCGATGCCGTCATCGACTATCTCCCGAACCCAACTGAAGTCAATCCACAGCCTGAAGTTGACCTCGAAGGTAATGAAACCGGTAACTTCGCTAAGGTTGACCCTGAAGGTCCGATGCGTGCGCTGGCATTCAAGATCATGGATGACCGTTTTGGCGCCCTGACCTTCCTGCGCATCTACTCGGGTCGTCTCCAGAAAGGCGACACCGTTCTGAATACCTTCACTGGAAAAACAGAGCGTATCGGTCGTATCGTAGAAATGCACGCCAACAACCGTAACGAACTTGAATCCTGTCAGGCAGGCGACATCGTTGCAGTGCTCGGCATGAAGAATGTCCAGACGGGTCACACCCTCTGTGACCAGAACAACCCAGCAACGCTGGAACCCATGGTCTTCCCCGATCCAGTCATCTCGATTGCAATCGCACCCAAGGATAAAGGTGGCAATGAAAAGATGGCTATCGCGCTAGGCAAGATGGTGGCAGAAGATCCCTCTTTCCACGTCGGAACGGATGAAGAAAGCGGAGAAACCATCCTTAAAGGCATGGGAGAACTCCATCTCGATATCAAGATCGACATTCTGAAGCGTACCCATGGCGTTGAAGTAACCGTGGGTAAGCCACAGGTGGCTTACCGTGAAAGTCTGACGCGTCGTGTTGAAGACGAATACACCCATAAGAAGCAGTCTGGTGGTTCGGGTCAGTACGCCAAAATCAACTACATCATCGAACCAGGTGAACCAGGTACGGGCTACCACTTCGAATCAACGGTTACGGGTGGTAACGTTCCAAGAGAATACTGGCCAGCGGTCGATAAGGGCTTCAAGAGCATGATCGACAGAGGTACGCTCGCGGGCTACCCTTGCGTTGACCTCAAGGTTACGCTGACGGATGGTGGCTTCCACGCCGTCGACTCCTCATCTATCGCGTTCGAAATTGCGGCTAAGGCGGCTTATCGCCAGACCGTGCCAAAGTGCGCACCGCAGCTGATGGAACCCATCATGAAGGTGGATACCTTCTCTCCAGATGCTAACGTGGGTGATGTCATCGGTGACTTGAATCGTCGCCGTGGCATGATCAAGTCACAGGATGCGGGCCCCACAGGCGTTCGCATCAAGTCAGAAGTCCCACTTTCCGAAATGTTCGGCTACATCGGCGATCTTCGCACGATGACCTCAGGCCGTGGCCAGTTCTCCATGGAGTTCTCCCACTACCTGCCTTGCCCCAAGAACGTTGCGGACGAAGTCATCAAGGAAACCCTGGCCCGTCAGGCTGCCAAGGACTAATCCAAGCGACACCCCGGATGGAGACTTCGGTTTCCGTCCACCTCAAGAGCCACTTCGGTGGCTCTTTTTTTTAGGGTTCACAACAGACCCATCCGCCACAGTGGGCTCAGGAGCAATGCATGCGATCCCCGTTTTTTACTCCGGGATCATCCGAATTCGAGCGAGGTCGTTCCAAAGATGCAAGGAGTGGGCAACAAAGGCTTGGGACCCTTATACATTCGGCCACAGTCAAACACTCGCTCAAACCCTAGGCTTTCGATCATTTCAAGCGCTATCGAGTTGAGTTCAGGCACATCAATCTGCAGTCTAGCGCCCCACACGCCTTCAGCAAGACCCGACAGAATCCGCTCCGCCAGAAAAACATCTTTGGCAAACAGAGGGCCCACCTTGTACCCATTCCGCGTGGGTCTGGCAACACCATACCCCGCAAGGCTGCCCTCTTCCAAAATACCTAAGGCCACAGCACCACTTTGCCGGATCCAGGGCTCGATGAAATCGGCTCGGGAATGCGGCACATGCAGGGTATCGAAACGGACAATCTCATCAAAAGGAATCGCGCCGAGATCCACAAGACTTGGATGACGAATTCCAAAGAATGCACCTTGATAGCGGATATGACGATAATCCAGCGCATAACCCTGACGCGAGTAGAATGGCAACATCTCGAGATTACCTTCAAGCCCTCGACCGGCGCCTGGGAAAAGACCTTGATCAAGGCGATCTGAAAGCGCATTCCAGAGCACGCTCCCATAGGATTGGCCCCTCAAGAAAGGCTTTACGATAAAAAGACCGGTAAAGCCAAAGTAGCCATGATTCAGGGTGGCCACTGCACCCCCAATCATCTCGCCATCCAGTTTCAAGGCCAAAAAGGCATCTGGCTCAATCCGACGGATGATTTCAACATCATGAAGACCAGGGTTCCACCCTTCTTCCGCAGCCCACTGTTCAAGCTGCTCAGGCTCCTGATCCATCATGGTTTCGACAGTTAGTCCCTGCATGGTGCTCTCACTCTGGCCTAAGACCCGATTGAGGATCTCTCCTCACCCAATCGTCTTGTTTGAAGCCATTAAGCCCTAATCCTCAAGGCGCTGACAAGACTATGCGTCTAAGCCATATTCCGAAGACTCAACTATCGACTGAACGAATCAACGCGGCATAAGTGTCCGATGGACAGTCACCCAAATGATCAGTAGGAAGACGTTCACTCCCTTGCTGATAGTCGAGACTAAAGAGACCAAAACGCGGGGAGAACGTCCCCCATTCATAGTTATCCAACAAGGACCAGTGCAGGTAACCGAGCAAAGGCAATCCCGCCTCAATCATGGAGCGCACTTCACCCACATGCATGGATAGAAATTCACTTCGTGTTAAACGATCCTTCCGGGAACTGTGTCGATTATCCCGTCGCCTTCTGAGGGCCATCCCGTTTTCTGCAATGAGAAGATTACGGTTGGGATAGGCCTCGATTGCATTCTCACAGAAGAACCTCAGCCCCCTCGGCAACGCTCTCCAATCCCACCACTTGCTGGACACAGCATTGAGCAGCCATGACCTCAGCGTTTGGCTTTTAAATTCGATATCCTCAAAGGAGGGAAACCGGACGATATGCGCACAAAATGGGTCGTAATAATCAATCGCAATAAGATCGAAAACTTGGGCTCGTTTTGAATGAGCCAAGGCCACTATGATGTCCTTAAAGCTTTCCTGACTCAGCTTTCGGCGAGCAATCACGTGGATTAAAGCGCGGATCGCTCGTCCAAGCCAACGCGTAAATCTAAGGTGGAGTTCATCCTCAAGTCGATGAAGACTAGATTCAAATCGGTTTGATTCAGACTGGAGATAGGCCAGAAGACCATTCAAACCAACCCCCTTTTCGCGCGAAACTAAAAGATCCATCAGGGCCTTATCGAACCAATACACATCACTACAGTAGTTATTGAGGGTTACGACGGGCTTCCCCCACCCCCTGGCTTCATAGAGGTCATGGATCCGATTGTAGGCCTCAATATGGGTGACCAGGAGGCCATTAATCGCCTTAAGCGCAGAGTCCAGAGAACGATGGGCGTGAGAGGGGAACTGTGCGCCGAAATAGGTATTGAGCACGAGCATATTCGGCTCATTGATGGTGATGAGATACCGGATGACCGGATAGCCCGCTGAGACCAGATGCTGATTAATCCCTGTGAGCACCTCGGTCACGTATCGATGATAGGCTGGCCCTATGTCTGACTCCAGCCATGGATCCGCATTAAGCCAATCCGGATGCACAAAATGATGCAGCGTCACGATGGGCTCTAGTCCACGCGCAAAGCAAGCGCCAATCAAGCGTGCGTATCGCTGAATGGCTGAATCATCAAATTCTGGAACCCCCAAATCTCCTGGATGATAGGATGGCTGGACCCGACTCCATTCGATGCTCAGTCTAAAGGCCGTGAGTCCCATGGATTGGCATCGATCCAGATCCTCCTCATAATGGGCCCAGAAATAGGCAGCATCACCTAGGGGCTCTACCTCCCCCTTTTCTTCCGACACTGCCCAGTTGGTTCTAGGTTCACCCTGACGATTGAATCCACCTTCCACCTGATAACCCGAAGTGGCAACGCCCCAAAGGAAAGACTTGGCCTTCATCGCGATGGTTTAAAAGTCGGTTATGAGAGAGGACTGGGTCATGGCCATTCGCTCCTTTCGAGACAAGGCCAAAGGCGGTAGTTCATCGCTCAGGAGGGTATCGACAATAGTCTTCGCTGCTTCTGGCTTCGCAAATCTCAACGCTCTAATACGCATATCGGACAATTGTTCCGGTCGATTCAAAAGACGCTCTACCTTGAAAGCCAGTGTGTTGAGATCATGACATTTAACGGCTACACCGGCCTCGAGCAGATGATCGCTGTTTCGTTCTTCCTGCCCCGGAATGGGATTCACAATACAAAGCGGTATCCCAGTCACCAGTGCCTCTGATGCTGTCAATCCTCCGGGCTTTGCAATCAGAATGTCCGCTATACGCATGAGCTTGTACATTTCATTGCAGTACCCGAGCACCTTGATGTGATCACTCAGATGCCGAGTCATTCTCAGGATGTGACGTCTTAGAATCTCGTTACGTCCACAGACGACCACGAGTTGGGCTCTCGGCATCAGCGTCATTAAACGCTCAACCATGTACGCGGTAGGTTCCGATCCCATTGCGCCCGCGGAGAGCAGGAGGATCGGTCGATCAGGATTGAGTCCCAGGCGCCAACATTCTTCCGCCTTATCGACGGATAAATCAAAATCGGGATTAATGGGGATCCCTGAAACCGTAATACGTTCAGATGGAAGCCCCAGCGTCTCAAGAAAAGCTTGCGTCTCATCCAACGCCACAAAATAGCGATGAAACGCTCTGGACAGCCACATGGCATGAAAATCGAAGTCGGTGACCACGATGGAGAGATGGGCATTCAGAACGCGGGTGGCAATCAAGTGAGAGATGATCCCTGCCGGCATATAGTGGGTGCAAACCGTGATATGCGGATCAAACGCACGGATAAATTTGACCAGCGGCTTGGTATTCAGGCGATCAATCATGCTCCGCATGGCATCCGTTCGCCAAGGCTCATCACTGGTCTTGTACCACCACCCAAGGAAATTGGGTGCCGACTTGACGAGCGAGTCATAAAACTTCGAGTAAAACGTCCGAAACAGTTTATTGGTGTATTGAAGGGCATCATTGTTGATGACTTCGGCGACTCTGGGATCTGCTGCAAAGCTTCGCTCGAGTGCACTTGCCGCCTGTATATGACCAGAACCTGCGCTGGCCGACATGATCAAGACTCGCTTACCGTGATGGGTGGCAGTGCGAATTTGACTGAAATGAGAAGAAATGGTGTCGGACATGGAGACATCTTGTCATGAGGAAATGACGGTTCCGTGACAAAGTAGAGACCGTTGGAACCCGTCTGGGCTCAAGAACTTGAATCTCTGACTGCGAGTATCACGGAATCGGGATCAAACACCGCAACGGCCTGTTACCCTGGGGAAATCTCCCAACGTTCAGAAATTTGGGATGCGAGCGTTCCGACAGCGTGTATCCCGGGGGGCAGCGTTAAAGTCACCTCACTGGTCATTGGTCCAAAGTGGAGGATTGATCTAGTGATCAGCACGCCCTAAAGCTAAGTGTTGAACACTAGTATTAGGTCAATGCCATCGGCTCTTTTGTCTAGTTCCAGTGGGTCTTCCACCTGCTAACTTTTCCAAGACCGACAAATAAGGAAAACTCGACTATAATCCGACTACTCTAGTCAGAATCGAGGCAAAACAATGCATACATGGCAAATGCAAGAGGCAAAAGCAAAACTTTCTGAGGTCGTTAAGTGTGCAGAGAAAGAAGGCCCACAGGAAATTACGCTACACGGCCAATCCGTCGCCATCGTCATTAGTCGTAACCTCTACGATCGACTTGCCGGCACAGGGCAATCCTTAGTTGAGTTTATGCGCTCTTCCCCACTCTACGAAAATGATGACGTTACACTCATTAGAGATCAAAGTACCACTCGGGAAATCTCATTTTGAGCTATCTCATAGACACCAACGTACTCTCCGAATTGAGGCGAAAGGATCCCCATCCATCCGTCATAGCTTGGATGATAAACCGTCCGCCTTCGATTCTTTATTTGAGTGTTCTCACCCTAGGAGAGATACGAAAAGGCGTTGAGGCTCTGAAAGATTCAAAACGTAAAAGGGAACTGACTGATTGGTTAGAGGCGGATCTACCGCATTTCTTTTGCGGTCGAATTCTGAATATCGATGCCAAAGTGGCTGATCTATGGGGCCAAATCATAGCAACCGCTGGGAGACCTATACCCGCTATTGATAGTTTGATCGCAGCAACGGCGCTGCAGCATGGATTGTCTCTGGTCACCCGAAACAGTAAGGATTTCCAATATTCTGGTCTCGAAGTCATCAATCCATGGGAGGATTCTGCCTCTTAATAGTGTCAGTGATTAAGGCATCTAGCTGAGATGTAGCCACTATCACCAAAGTTGACCAACCATTCTCGATATTCTGGTTCCATATCCTCAGTTGGTCGACCAATCTCCGGTTGATACGAAAGGATCTTTACACCCTCTCGAATGCATTTAACCGCCCGTTGAGCAGCCTCAGGATTTTTCTCCTTCAGAAATCGGTAAAGTCGCTGAACATCGATAAGCGCTGAAGAAGACCATATTAGGCGTGGCATTCAGGCGGCTCGTCCTCGATACCGGTTTCCAACTTGGAAAGCCAAGCATCGGCTTTCTCCATCGTGACGTGCAGACCCGTAGCTTGGTATTCATTCCAGGCTTTGATTCCGTCTTGACGGAAAGCTTCGCGCTTCTCCTCCCGGTCTACGAACTGCCTAATAGCTTCAAGTGGAATTAACCCCGTATTACAGGACCTCAAGAGTCATTTAATTTTTCTCGCTTGTCCCAAGACAATACCCATGACAAAACACCCTTCGAAGAAGGTAGTCTGTTTACTGGCCGGGAATCGCTTTCTCTTCAAGACGGTCATGATTCCATCACCGCAATCGCCTTTACTTGTACCCAAACCTCAGTTCCAATCACCAGGTCAAGTTCTCGAACCGAACGGAGTGTTAGAGAAGCAATCACCATAGTTCCGTTGGCATCCAGGCGAACCCAGCGTTCACCGGGGTGTCGAGCGGGAAGAATTTCTATCAAACGCGCTTTGAAGCTATTCAGAATACTGCTACCAACCGGGTGCTCCTTGGACAGTGAAACATCTCGCCCATGAATCCTACAGCGGATTTTTGTCCCGATGGCCAAGGCTCTGGAGCGAGTCCAAAGGTGTCCACCACTAAATGAGAGTTTCATCAGATGGGACACGGGATCTAGCCCCACCACCTCTGTCATGAAAACCACACCCGGGTCATAGTGATCGTCATGGCTCAGGCCAATTTTAGGGAACACCGATTCCACAGTGCCATGATCCAGAACCCGACCTGATTCAAGGATGATGAGGTCATCGCAAAGGCGCACGATCTCATCTGGGAGATGTGTCACGTAGAGCATGGGAGTTTCAAGCGCTCGATTGATTCGCTCAAGATAAGGTAGTACCTCAGATTTTCGCCGAGCATCCAATGCTGACAGCGGCTCATCCATCAGGAGAAGCGCGGGGCTGGTGAGTAAGGCACGTGCAATCGCTACCCGCTGGCGTTCACCCCCAGAAAGCTGGGTGACCTGACGGTTTTCGAATTGAGAGATGCCGAGCAGTTCTACAACCTGCTCAGGTGAAATTTTGATCTTATCTTTAGAGATCCGGTCATAGCCGAAACGAATGTTGTCGTGAACCGAAAGGTGGGGAAATAGCAGTGAATCTTGAAACACATACCCGATGCTGCGCTCATGGGTGGGTTTAAGGTAGCGACGAGACGTGTCCATCCAGACTTCACCCATGACTTCAAGGTAGCCCTGGGCATCCCTTTCAAGTCCGGCCAACACTCTAAGAAAGCTAGTCTTTCCAGAGCCAGACACTCCAAAAATACCGGTTACCCCCTTCCCTTTCAGATTGAGATCAACTTCAAGTTCAAAGCAAGAACGCTTAAGGCGAATCGATGCTATCCAGCCGCTATTTTGAGAGGACATCAGGGCAACACCTTAAGACGAGCCCTACCTGATCGATACAGGAGAACCAGTACCCCAAAGGCGAATAGCAACATTGAAAGGGAAAGCCAATGGGCTGGACTGTATTCCATGGCTTCGACATGGTCATAGATTTGAACAGACACGACTCGGGTCTCATTCGGAATATTTCCACCCATCATCAAAACCACCCCGAACTCGCCTACTGTATGGGCAAATCCCAGAACAATCGCCGTTAGAAAAGAGGACCGTGTCATGGGAAGGACGACATGAAAAAAGACATCGAGTGGAGATGCCCTCAAAGTGGACGCCACTTCAATTGGGAGTTTTCCCAATGATTCAAATCCATCCCGAAGGGGTTGGACGACAAAGGGCATGGAATAGAGTACCGAAGTGACAACCAGACCTGAGAACGTGAAAGGCAAAAGTCCTAAGCCTAGCGCCTGGGTCAGCTTACCCACGACCCCATGCGGCCCCATCAGCACCAGCAGATAGAAGCCTAAAACCGTGGGCGGCAAAAAAAGCGGCAGTGTGACCAAAGCGCCAATGATGGATCGAAGCGTTGAGCGTCGCTTAGAAAGCCACCAAGCCAGAGGTGTCCCCATCGCAAGGAGGATTAAGGTTACGGTCAGCGCTAACCTGAGGGTCAGTAGAATGGCACCCAGGTCGTCATGATCGAGCGGAAATTGATCCATCAAAGTATTCAAGGCAATGAAAAGCCGGCGGATTGAATCAACTGCCGGGCCTCAGAGGACTTC
>CAYFLM010000021.1:0-21637 GCA_964343925.1 uncultured Methylococcus sp. | reverse complement strand
GTTCCGTTCTTCCCATTCGGCCGTCAATTTCCCGGTCGTATACATGATTGAGTGCGGCGGCCGAGGCTGCGGCAAGCCCGATACCAATCGCACCCCAGAATATTTTATCCAAAGGGGGAACCGAGGGCAGGGCCATGAACATCCCGATAATGGCCGTGAATACGATGGCGCCCACCACCCGGAGCTTGCACAGTGCAAGATAAGGCGCCAGCGATAAAATTCGGACAGTATCCTTTTGATTTGAGCTCGGCATGAACGTTTAGGCTTCGTTTACAATAGGCCCCCTCATCCTGTGGTATCAGTCTCTGGAGGCGATCTAAATGCGATTTCGTTTAATGCTTCTGCTGTTGATTCTACCCCTTTCTGTTCTTGCAAAGGAGTCGTTTGAGGTACATCAGTATCAACTCAATAACGGCTTAAAAGTTCTCGTTCAGGAGGATCATAGAGCGCCGGTGGTGGTTTCTCAGGTTTGGTACAAGGTTGGATCTGGGCTAGAGTACGGCGGGATTACTGGGGTGTCCCACATGCTAGAGCACATGATGTTCAAGGGTACCCAAAAACACCCTCCCGGAGAGTTCTCCAAAATCATCGCTGAAAATGGGGGGCGCGAGAATGCCTTTACAAGCCAGGACTATACGGCTTATTTCCAGACTTTAGAGCAATCAAGGCTATCGGTTGCGCTCGAGCTCGAGGCCGACAGAATGCGTAATCTCAAACTGATTCCCCAAGAATACGAAAAGGAGCACCAAGTGGTTCTTGAGGAGCGCCGGTTGAGAACCGATGATCAGCCAAGGGCAAAGCTACAAGAACATTTCGGCGCTGTTGCTTTTAGTAATAGCCCGTATCGTAATCCGGTCATTGGTTGGCCAGATGATGTTGGAGGATTGACGCTCGAGGACCTCAAGGCTTGGTATGAGCGCTGGTACGCCCCCAATAATGCCGTGCTTGTGGTTGTTGGAGATGTGGATTCCAGCAAGGTTTTTGCCATGGCCCAAAAATATTTTGGTGGTTACCGAGCCAGCAAGCTTCCACCCGAAAAAAAGCAGGATGAGGTTGAGCAGCTGGGGACGCGGCGGATAACAGTCAAAGCGCCTGCGAAGCTCCCCTTCATACAGATAGGATTCAAAGTGCCTTCCCTGAGAACAGCCGAAGATGAGCGCGATGCTTATGCCCTTGAAGTGCTTGCAGGCATTCTGGATGGGGGCAGCAGTGCAAGAATGGCTACACACATTGTCAGGGGGCAGCAAATTGCTGCCTCGGCTGCCGCCGGGTACGAGCTCTATGCGCACCGCTCCTCACTTTTTGAGATTGAAGCTACGCCTGTGGAGGGTAAATCAGTTCAAGAGCTAGAAAGAGCCATCCTGACTGAGCTGAAATCCCTGAGAGACGCTCCTGTTAACGAGAGTGAGCTACAGCGCGTTAAATCACAGGTTCTTGCAAGTCACACCTACCAGCGCGACTCGGTTTTTTACCAAGCCATGCAGCTGGGTACCGTTGAGGCGGCTGGAATCGGTTGGCAAAAGCTCGCGGAATATGTGGATAAAGTGAACTCGATTACTGCAGAGGATGTGCAAAAGATCGCTGGCAAGTATCTGAATGAGGATCATATGACGATTGGATACCTTGAGCCCCTACCCATACCTGAGGGCGCCCAAGTGGCTGATGAATCCGCCGTAGGAGGTGGCCATGTGCGCTAAAGTGGAGCTTAGGGGCCTAGTAAGGATGGGGATATGCCTGTCTATGCTGCTGTTTGCTGGCGGATCGCAAGCTTTCCCCAAGATTCAAACATGGAAGACCAGTCAGGGGATGCCGGTTTTCTACATGGAGACCAAAGGCCTTCCGATGGTGGATATCCGGGTGGTTTTTGATGCCGGAAGCAGCAGGGATGGAGATGATTTTGGTATTGCTCATCTTACTTCAGCCCTCCTGGATTCGGGTGCAGGAGCTTGGGGAGCGGACGAACTGTCTGCGCGTTTGGAAGGCGTAGGGGCGCTCTTGTCGACAGGGGCTGGTCGCGATTCAGCCTATGTTTCCCTGAGAACGCTAACAGACCCGGAAAAGCTCAAAGTTTCCCTAGAAACCTTCCAAGAGGTCATGACCCATCCTACCTTCGCGGAGAAAGATTTTGAGCGGGAAAAAAACCGTGCGTTGATGGCGATTAAGCAGCAGGCAGAGAACCCTGAGGAGCTGGCTGAGCTGGGTTACATGAAAGCTTTGTATGGTGAGCATCCCTACGCCCATGCTCCAGAGGGAACTCTGGAAACACTGAGCAAGTTAAGTCGAGAGCAGATTCAAAGCTTCTTTCGCCGCTACTACACGCGAGGGAACGGTATCGTGGCTATTGTCGGGGACCTGGATCGTCAGGCGGCTGAGAGGGTTGCGGATGAACTGGTCAAGGGCATGGGGGTTGCCGAGCGGGCATCCCCTATTGCCGATCCTGTGAAGCCCCATGGACAGGTGATCCTCAAGGAGTTTCCATCGGCTCAGACCCATATTTTTGCGGGCCAGTTAGGCATGCGTATCAATGACCCTGACTATTTTCCACTTTACGTCGGCAACCATATTTTGGGTGGAAGCGGGTTGGTCTCCAAGATTATGGAGGAAGTCAGGGAAAAGCGTGGATACGCCTACAGTGCCTACAGTTATTTTTTCCCGATGAAAGCCTTAGGGCCTTTCCAGATCGGTCTACAGACCAAAAATGGTCAGGCAGATGACGCCCTCAAGGTTGCGATCGATACCCTGAAAGGGTTTGTTGAGCAAGGTCCATCGGAGGCCGAGCTGGTAGCGGCTAAGAGAAATATTATTGGTGGTTTTGTGCTCCGGTTGGATAGTAATTCCAAGCTGGTTGGAGAGATTGCAAACATCGGTTTTTTCCAAAGGCCGCTGGATTACCTGGATACCTTCCAGGAAAAAATCAATGCGGTTACCCGACAGGACATCCTGAGGCTGTTTGGGCAGCGTATTCAGCCGAATGATCTCGTGGTGATGAAAGTCGGGGGTGTGAAGAGGCAGAGCGGTGACACTCAGAAATGAGGTCAGAATCATCGGTGGCTCTCACCGAAGCCGTCGAATTCGCTTCCCTTCCAGTCTGGGTCTAAGACCAACGGCGGATCGGGTCAGGGAGACGGTTTTTAACTGGATTCGGGATGATATTGATGGAGCATCAATTTTGGACCTGTTTGCTGGAAGTGGGGCGATGGGATGGGAGGCCCTGTCCCGGGGGGCAAGAAGGGCCGTTTTTGTTGAAGCCAGCTCCGATGTTGCTCGTTGTCTCGCCGACACCCAGCGATTGATGGACTTTCAGGGTGCGGAAATCAAACACTTAGAGGCGGAGACCTTCCTGGCTGGTGAGCCAGAGATTTTCGACGTAGTTTTTATGGATCCCCCTTTCCACAGCAAGCTGCTGTTAGGCGCAGCGGCTAGCCTGGAGGAGCGCGGGTGGCTCAAGGATGGCGCTCTAATTTATGTCGAATGTGAGGTTGGGTTATCCATCACTGCGTTTCCTGAAAATTGGCGCCTGTTCCGCCAGGGTGCAACACGAATGGCCCAATATCAAATCTTCAAACGAATCACTCATCGTGAGAGTCTTACATGAACGTTGCTGCTATTTACCCGGGGACATTCGACCCAATTACCAATGGCCATCTTGATCTGGTTGAGCGTGCCTCACGAATGTTTGGACGTGTAGTGGTAGCGGTTGCGGAGAACAAAAACAAACAACCCTTGTTTTCCCTAGAGGAAAGAGTCGAGATGGCGGAGAGGACATTGGCAGCATTTGCCAACGTCGAAGTGGTTGGTTTTGATCACTTGCTGATTCACTGCGCGCGCGAGGTGGGGGCATCAGTGATTCTTCGTGGGCTTCGAGCGGTTTCTGATTTTGAGTTTGAGTTTCAGTTGGCCGGAATGAATCGTCATTTGGGGCCTGATATCGAGACGATCTTCATGACGCCAAGCGAGCAGTATGCCTTTATTTCTTCCTCGCTTATTCGTGAAATTGCACGTTTAGGGGGGGATGTTTCACCCTTTATCCCTAGTTTTGTGGATCAGGGGCTTAGGCGAAAATATGGGTTGCAGGGAGGTTAAAAGATGGCGCTGTTGATCACCGATGAGTGCATTAATTGCGATGTGTGCGAGCCTGAATGTCCGAACGGGGCGATTTCTGAGGGGCCGTTAATCTACGTCATTGACCCATCCTACTGTACAGAGTGCGTTGGTCATCACGCAGAACCCCAATGTCTCAAGGTTTGCCCGGTGGAATGCATCATCAAAGATCCAGATCATGTTGAAACGGTTGAGGTGCTGGAGCAGAAATTCAAAGTCCTCACGCGCCCGCTTTCCTAAAAGACGGGGTGTTGGCCAGAATCCACAGGTGGACGAAGGGCTGCGTTATTGCTATATTTGCGGTAAGTGCTTGGAGGCTTGTCTTAAGCGCCGGTCTTTTGCGTTGCCCTTGCCCGGCGAATGCCCTTTCAATTGAATCAGACCATGCTGCTCAGTCAGGTTGCGACCCGTTGTGGTTGCCCTTGGCAAACCCTAAGAATTTTCCCGTTTTTCTGTTGGAGACTAAATTATGACGATTAAGGTTGCTATTAACGGTTACGGACGTATTGGTCGAAATGTGTTGAGGGCGCTGTTTGAATCCGGACGCAAGGACATTCAGATTGTTGCCATCAACGATCTTGGGGATGCAAAGATTAATGCCCACCTCACCAAGCGTGACACCGTTCATGGACCTTTCAATGGCACCGTTGAAGTTGCTGAAGGTGCAATCATCGTCAATGGCCAGACGATCAAGGTTTGCTCTGAGAGAGACCCCGCTAAGCTCCCTTGGGGTGCTTTGGGCGTAGACGTCGTATTGGAATGTACGGGCATTTTCCGTAACAAGGAAAAATGCATGGCTCACATCAATGCAGGTGCCAAGAAAGTCATTATTTCAGCACCGGCCGATGGGAATGCGGCGGATGCCACCATTGTGTACGGTGTCAATCACCAGGTCTTGAAAGCAACGGATCAGGTTATTTCCAATGCATCTTGCACCACGAACTGTCTTGCCCCCCTGGTCAAGCCGCTTCACGACAAACTGGGCATTCTGTCAGGCCTCATGACTACGGTGCATTCGTACACGAACGATCAGGTTCTAACGGATGTTTATCATTCCGATCTTTATCGTGCACGTGCTGCGGCGCTGAACATGATTCCAACCAAGACCGGTGCTGCACAGGCCGTTGGTCTGGTCGTGCCAGAGCTCAATGGCAAGCTGTCCGGTTTCGCAATTCGAGTTCCGACGGCAAACGTATCCGTTGTTGACCTGACTTTTGTGGCCAGCAGGGAAACGACTAAGGAAGAAGTCAATGCCATCTTGAAAGAGGCTTCAGAAGGTGCCCTTAAAGGCATTCTTGGTTACAACACCGAGGCGCTGGTATCCAGTGACTTCAACCATTCAACCACCTCATCCAACTTTGATGCCACCCAAACCAATGTCATTGGAAGCTTGGTGAAAGTACTTTCTTGGTATGACAATGAGTGGGGCTTCTCGAATCGCATGCTCGACACGACTGTCGCTCTGATGAATGCGAAGTAATTGCGATCCTAAAGGGTCGAATTTTTTAAACTACAGAGGCCACTTTGAGTGGCCTCATGTTCAAATGGGTTAGCAGATTCCTATGAATAAGGCTTTTCGTCGTACCAAGATCATCGCAACGCTCGGACCAGCATCTGAGTCTCCGGAAGTGCTTGAAAAGGTGTTAAGGGCGGGTGCAGATGTCGTTCGGTTGAATTTTTCGCATGGCACTGCAGATGAACATCGTGCCAGGGCTGAGTTGGTGCGATCCATTTCCAAGCGGCTGCGGCGTCACGTTGCGATTCTTGCCGATCTTCAGGGACCAAAAATCCGAGTCGCAAGGTTCAAAGACAATCGCAAGATTCTTCTAGAGAACGGACAGAAATTTGATCTAGATACCGCATTTCCTGCAGATCAGGGTGATGAGACCCAGGTCGGTTGTAGTTATGAGCCGCTCCCCCGTGATGTCAAGCCTGGGGATACGCTGCTACTAAACGATGGTTTGATTCAGATGGTGGTCGACCGTGTCGATGGTACGCGGGTGAAGTGTACGGTGACGGTGGGGGGTGTGCTCTCCAATCACAAGGGGATCAACAAGTTGGGTGGTGGCCTCTCGGCTCCTGCGCTGACCGAAAAAGACAAAGAGGACCTCAAGACCGCCGTAGATATTGGTGCGGACTATTTGGCAATTTCATTTCCCCGCTCACGCGAGGATATGGAAGAGGCTCGCAAGATGCTCAAGGACCTAGGTAGCGATATGGGGCTGGTAGCTAAGGTGGAGCGTGCTGAAGCCATTGAGGAGGGAACCATTGAGGGAATCGTCGAGGCTTCGGATTGCATCATGGTGGCTCGAGGGGATCTCGGCGTCGAGATTGGTGATGCGAGGCTGCCCCACGTTCAAAAACTCCTGATTCGCCTGGCCAGAACCTACAATAAGGTTGCTATCACGGCAACGCAAATGATGGAATCAATGATCAATAACCCTGTGCCTACGCGCGCAGAGGTATCGGACGTGGCCAATGCCGTTTTTGATGGGACGGATGCCGTGATGCTCTCAGCGGAGACAGCGTCGGGTGATTTTCCTGATCTCGCTGTGGAAGCGATGGCGCGCGTCTGCGTTGAAGCAGAGAAATATCCGCGTGAAAAGTCGAAGCATCGTTTGCATGAGCACTTCGAGAATATCGATGAAACCATCGCGCTTTCAGCCATGTATGCGGCCAATCACCTGGAAGTTCGTGCCATTGGGGCCCTGACCGAGACCGGTACGACGCCACTGTGGATGTCTAGAATTAGCTCCGGCATTCCCATCTACGCACTCACTTCTCACGAGAGAACTTGCCGAAGAGTTACCATCTTCAGAGGCGTTTATCCCATCAGTTTCAATCCTGAAGGCATACAGGATCATGCGATCCTGAATCGGGCAATCGTTGAAGAATTCATTGAAAGGGGGCTCGTGGAGGCTTCCGACCGCATTATTCTTACCAAAGGTGACTTGATTGGTTCTCGAGGGGGTACAAATGCCCTCAAGATCGCAAGTGTTGCGGACGTCGTTGCGGCGGTTCCAGATGACTGGCAAAGTCAGTGCCCTAACTGCAAATAATAAGATTGGAGAGAGAAATGATTGGACAGCAATTAACCCAATTCCTGATCAATGAGCAACGTAAGATGCCAGGAGCGACCGGCGAGTTGACGCTTTTGCTCAATGATATTGCCTCGGCCTGCAAAGCCATTGGACATGAAGTGAATCGCGGTGCCCTTGCCGGTAACCTGGATGTGATCGGTTCTGAAAATATCCAAGGAGAAGTACAGAAGAAACTCGATGTGCTCTCAAACGAAATTTTCATTAAGTCTCTTGAATGGACTGGACATCTTGCGGCTATGGCATCGGAGGAAAATGATGAGATCATTCCGATACCGAGCAAATTTCCAAAAGGGAAATACCTCGTGGCTTTCGACCCACTTGATGGCTCAGGCAACATTGAAGTTAATCTCTCGATTGGAACAATTTTCTCCATTCTCCGAGCGCCCACCGGGAAAAGTGAAATTACCGCTGAGGACTTCATGCAAAAGGGAACTGAGCAGGTGGCTGCTGGTTTCTGTATTTACGGTCCAACGACTATCCTGATTCTTACGACCGGGCAAGGTGTGAACGGCTTCACGCTGGATCGCAACGTGGGTGAATTTGTGCTTACCCATCCCAATGTTCGTATTCCTGTTGATACCTCTGAATTTGCGATCAATATGTCGAATCACAGGTTCTGGGAAGAGCCGATGAGGCGTTATATCGATGAATGTGTTCAGGGCAAGGCGGGTGGTCGTGAGAAGGACTTCAATATGCGTTGGCTTGCCTCCATGGTGGCCGAGGTTTACCGCGTCCTGATGAGGGGAGGTTTATTTACCTACCCCATGGATGAAAAGCTTAAACAGAAGGGTGGACGATTGAGATTGCTTTACGAAGCAAACCCAATGGGCTTCATCGTTGAGCAGGCTGGGGGCGTGGCCAGTACGGGTCGGGAGAGAATTCTGGAAATCCAGCCAACGGGTATTCACCAGAGAGTGCCTGTTATTCTGGGTTCAAAGAATGAAGTTGAGCGTTTGGTCTCCTACCACAAGTAAAGCTTAGTTTCGGAGCCCGGGGATCTGGCAGTCAATGCCGGCCCCGGGTTTTTTATTTTGAGGGACCTGATGTTGCTTGGGAGCTTGTCGGGGCAGAAATTGATTTTCCCTTGGCCAGGCCATGGGGCTTGATCCATCCTAGGGCAAAGGACAGGATTAGGAGTACGAACAGCCCTAGAGAGAGCGCTATTCTGAAAGTGAGCGCCTTAACCGTTCTCTCTGATCGCTGCCGATCAAAAAGGAGGTAATAAAGTGCTGAACCCAGACTGATTAGGATCGTCAAAAGTACGATGGAGACCAATAGCTTCAAGGGCGGCTTCCTCTGTAATTACGAGTCTTCTTTCAGGAAATAAATTTGATGCACCGAAAGTCTGATTATAGCTTCAAATCCATGGCGATCCGGATGGGCCTTGCCATCTCCCTGTCCAGCTTATTTTTGCTGTTGGCCTTATGGCAGTTTCGCCGTGCAGAAGAGGTCGGTTATTTACTGGATCAGCGGATCAGAGCGCAGCAAAGTCCTGTTGTTGAATATCAGGCGAACGAAATGATGAGGACCGCGCAACCCAAAGATCAAAAGGTCAGGATCCGGGGGACGTTTGATGTCGATCATCAATTTCTTTTAGACAATCAAGTTGTCGATGGGAAGGCGGGCTACCATGTCCTCACTCCATTTCTGATGGAGGGTGACATTGCCATCTTGGTGGACAGAGGTTGGGTACCCTTGAAGGCCGATCGAGCTGACCTCCCTGAGGTCTCAGTGCCCCGCGAAAAAGCAGCAATCGAGGGCGAACTTCATGCGTTTTTTCGCGTGGGGTTGAGGTTGGGCGGGGCTCAAACTGACTCGGGCATTTGGCCCCGCGTTATCCCCTTTGAGGATGTCTCAGTATTCAATCAGGCCCTCGGCTACTCACTCTTACCTTATCAGGTATTATTGAGCCCCGAATCCGGCCAGGGTTACGTAAGAAAATGGTCGAACATACTTCCCGACCCAAACAAGAACAAGGGCTATGCCTTCCAGTGGCTGGCGATGGCGGTAATGACCGTTATTTGGTTTCTCTTGCAGTTCCGAAATTCTAAGCCTCAACGAACGCCTACATGTCAGTGAACAAAAAAACTTATCAATTAGGACGCTGGACCATCGTGCTGGTGGCGCTCATTTCCTTGTTGCCTTTTTCTATAGCGTGGTATTACGCCCGTCATCCGGAGCTGATTACCAAGACCAGTAATTATGGGGAATTCATTTCACCCGCCATCAGGATTGATCCGAATGGCTTTAAAGTGACACTGCCATCCGGTAGTCAGGAGAGGCCGGAAATCAAGGGGCGTTGGGTGCTGTTGCAAGCCACCTCAGGACCATGTCTGGAAGGCTGTCTTGCTAACCTTCATAAAACGCATCAAGTGTGGTTGATGCTCAACAAGGAAATGCCGAGAGTGAAACGACTCCTGGTTTCCACTTCAGCCAAGGGGCTGCCAGCGTCCGCGATACAGGAACCATGGGATGATTCTATCTTGCTGGCTACGGCCGACAAAGAGCTTCTGAAGACCCTGGGCGAGGCTTTGGGCGGTGGTCTGGCCGAAGGCCAAATCGTGCTGATCGATCCTGAGGGGAATCTCGTCCTGAAGTACGCCTCAGACTTTGATCCTTACCGCATGGTTAAGGATTTAAAGCACCTTCTCAATGCCTCTCAAATTGGTTAACTCCGTCTGATAATCACCTTATGTTGAAGAAAATTACGCTATTGGGTCTTTGGGTGTCTGGGCTGTTAGTGGTCTTCGGTGCCAACGCAAGATTGTTAGGCTTGGGCCACTTTTGTCCGTCTTGGCTAGGTTGTTCGAGTGATAGTAATGGGCTGGCCATCAGTGAAGCACCCTGGCTGGGCTTACTTGGACAGGCACAATTTTGGCTCGCCGCGATTTTCATGGGGTTAATGCTGGGATTATGGCTCTTGAGTCTTAGAGCGAAGACTTCGGGCACAGTTATTCCCACCTTGATTCTATTGCTGACTCTTGGCCTCGTAGGCCTGGGGGCGCTTCAGGTTCACTACGGAGCAATACCCTGGCTGGTCACCCTTCAGATGGCCTCGGGCTTTGGGGTAGTGGTACTCATCTGGCGGTTCTACTTGATTCAAGGTCCGCAAAATAAGATCACAGTGTCGACCTCTCATTTAGGATGGTTATCAACCCTGACATTCGGTGTGCTTTTTCTGGAAATTCTTTCCGGGGGATGGGTCTCATCAAATTATGCGGCACTGGCGTGTCGGGATTTTCCGCGTTGTCAGGGGGAGTGGTGGCCTGGGGCGGATTTTAGGGCCGCTTTCCTGGATGTTTCGAGACTTTCACTGGAAAAAGCCTCTTTGGCGTCGCCCGAGGCCCGTGTGGCCATGCAGCTCGTTCACCGTGTTTTGGCGGTGCTGTTTTTTGTTTTGGCCAGTATCCTCGCTTATGGCGTGACCTCAAATCCGAGGTTCCCACACCTGAGTAAGCCCGGCCTCTTTTTGCATATCCTACTTTTGCTGCAGGTCGGTTCCGGGATTGTACAGATCCAATGGCATCTGCTTGAGCCCTTGGCTGCGGCACATTCCCTGTTTTCCGTGGGGCTCTTGCTCGATGTTGCCTACCTCCAGTTTTTTCTTGTTTCAGGGCCTAAGGCACTGGAGGGTCAGGAGGCTGGCCATGCGTTGCCGCAAAACAAGGGCATCAATCTCAAACATGGGCCCAAGGCCGTATCTCCCGCTACAGAAGGCTATGCGGACAAGCTCTCCAAGACTCGAGGCGGATTCAAAGACATCCTGAGAACACTCTCACGCTTTGGCAAGGGTGATAACCGTGAGTTGCTGGATGAATTGGAAAGTCAATTGATCATGGCGGATGTTGGGGTACGCCTGACACAAGAAATCATCCAAGATGTGGTTTCTCAACAGGGTCAAGATGAGGGTTCGGACAATCCAACGCTCGCCAATCGTTTAAAAGCGTACCTTGAAACCGTTTTGAAGCCGGTGGATCAGCCGTTGTTAATCGATTCCAGTAATGGGCCCTTCGTGATTCTGGTGGTGGGTGTGAATGGGGTTGGTAAAACTACAACTATTGGAAAGCTGGCGAAGCAGTTTCAATCTCAAGGCCACAAGGTAATGCTGGCGGCGGGGGATACCTTCCGTGCAGCTGCGGTGGAGCAGCTTGAGACTTGGGGGGATCGGAATGGCGTGCCAGTGATCGCTCAGCATACGGGGGCGGATTCTGCATCCGTGATATTTGATGCACTTCAGGCTGCGCAGGCGCGCGGGATTGACGTCCTGATTGCAGATACTGCCGGGCGATTGCATAACAAATCGAACCTCATGGAGGAGCTAAGCAAGGTCAAGCGCATCATGTCTCGACTTGATGTCTCTGCCCCGCATGAGGTCCTGCTCGTTTTGGATGGCGGTACGGGTCAAAATGCTTTAAACCAAGCGGATCAGTTCAATGAAGCGGTTGGTGTTACAGGGATTGTGCTAACCAAGTTGGACGGCACGGCCAAGGGTGGCGTTGTGTTTGGACTTGCCAAGAAACTGGGTATCCCCATCCGCTTCATTGGTGTTGGAGAGGGAGTGGATGATCTTCAGCCTTTCAATGCCACACGTTTTATAGCGGCTTTATTTGAGAATGAGGCACCCAGCTAAGCTCAAGGTAGGGCACTCATTTTGAGATAAAGCTCCATCACGGATGATAGCCAGAGTTGATCATGGATTCCTGCGCTCTCCCGGAGGCTATGCATCGCCCACATGGGTACGCCGCAATCGATGGTAGGGATACCGAGCTTTGCCGCCGTCATGGGACCTATGGTCGAACCGCAACCGAGGTCACTTCGGTGAATATAGGTCTGAAGGGGCACATCGGCCAATCTGCATAACTCACTGAAACGCGCGGCGCTGTTTCCATCCGTCGCATATCGTTGATTCGCGTTTATTTTGAGCGCAGGTCCCTCGTTGATGTGGACCAGATGTTGCGGATCGTAAACTGATGGAAAATTGGGATTGAAGGCGTGAGCCGCATCGGCGCTGATGAAAAGACTTTTCGATAGTGCTCTTCTTAGAAAGCTAGGGGCATGTCGTTCAGTTTCAGAGTTGAGGCGGTCCAAAACGTCCTTGAGGAAGCTGCCACTCGCCCCCTTGTGGCTCTCGCTGCCAATTTCTTCATGATCAAAAAAAGCACAAAGGCTGGTGTGATCTGAGGCCGGTGACTTGATGAGGGCATTAAGCGCGGCGTGGCAGGAGGTAAGATTGTCAATCCGACCATCGGCAAAGAACTCTTCTCTTGGCCCCCAGAAACTGCCTTTCTGAGTGTCATGGACGCACAGCTCGAATCCAATAATGGTGTCTGCAGGCCTTTTTATCTCATCGCTGATGAGCGTCTTGAGCACATTCCCTTCAGCGCGCTCGCTCTTGGAATGGTCCAGAATGAGCGGGATTTCGGTGTGCTTATGTAATTTGAGCCCCTCTTCGTTGACGCCACGATTGAGGTGTATCGCGAGGTTAGGAAGTCTGAGTAAGGGGCGATCGAATTGAACGAGCATTTCCTCAATGAACCCGTTGTTTCGAACCAAAACTGTGCCCGCAAGGCTGAGATCTCTATCCGTAAAGGTGGCAAGGATGGGGCTCCCGTAGATTTCGACACCCAATCTAATCCACGGATCAACGGATGTGGGATTGGGTTTTATTCTAAGGCCGGGTGAATCGGTATGTGCCCCGATGATTCTGATGCCCGTGTCGACAATGGGGGCTTTCCCATAGCGGAAGGCAATGATCGAACTCCCTCCCCGTATAACAAAATAGCTAGATCCCGCAGATAAATTCCAAGCATCGGATTCTAGGAGCTCTGTAAATCCTGAAGCTAATAACTGTTGCTTGATGCTATTGACCGCATGCCAGGGACTTGGGCTGTCATCGATGAAGTCCAGCAGTGCCTGTGCGTGCTTGTGAGCATTACCTTTAGATCCCATGGCTTAAACCCTATTGGTTGACGCATCGTTAATTGTGGTTTGACTTTACATGACGGGATCCATCTTTCCTAGATTCAACCGCATAGGTAAGCTGGGTTCTGCCCTATAATAGGACGGGCTGATAGTTGATCGGCATTCAATCTAATGGATCATGTCAAACGCTGCTCCCTCATTGGAAGTGAGGAATCTTAGCTGCATCAGGGGCGATACGCTTCTTTTTGATGCGCTCGAATTTCAACTCGATCGGGGGCAGGCCATATTGATTGAGGGTGCCAATGGCGCCGGGAAAACGAGTTTGCTCCGCATTCTGGGGGGCATTACCCTTCCTGCAGAGGGAGAAGTCTTATGGCGAAGGCGTCCCATTGCTGAGGTGCGGTCTGAGTTTAACGAGGAGATGGCCTATCTTGGGCACCAACTGGGATTCAAGATGGAGCTGACAGGGCTTGAGAATCTTATCTTTTCACTGAAGCTTAGGGGGCTTAAAGTGGATTCGGATCTCGCCCATCAGACCATGATGGATCTTGGCCTTCAAGCCCAAAGCGAGCTTCCTGTAATGGCCTTCTCAGCCGGACAGCGGCAACGTTTGGCCTTGGCCAGGGTTCTGTTGCAGCGCGCATTGCTCTGGGTGCTGGATGAACCGCTAACGGCACTCGATACGGCAGGGGTTCAGCAAGTTTTCAATGCCATGCAAGTCCATCTTGAACAAGGGGGGTTGATTGTTTTGACTTCTCACCAACCCATAACCACTTTATCCAATCTCACAAGGCTTCGACTGTCATGATGCATCTATGGCATGCCTTTCTAGCGATTATTCAAAGAGATTTGGTGTTGGCTTTCAGGCGGCGATCAGAGCTCTTAAACCCTGTGCTCTTTTTCATCATGATCGCCTCTCTCTTTCCTTTGGGCGTTACCCCAGATGAGGCACCACTCAAAATGATGGCGCCCGGTGTTATTTGGATTGCTGCCTTGCTGTCTGCGCTTTTCTCCTTGGAGACTCTGTTTAGAGCAGATTTTGATGACGGCAGCCTGGAACAATTATGTCTTTCCCCTCAACCGCTGGTGATTTTGGTTTTAGCCAAGATTTTGGCTCACTGGATAATTACAGGTTTCCCCATGCTGGTGTTCGCTCCCCTATTGGCCTTGCTTTTTCAGTTGGATTCTCCAACCATCACGGTACTGGAAATCACTTTGTTGTTGGGGACCCCGCTGCTTAGCCTGATTGGCTCGGTGGGCATCGCATTGACGGTCGGGCTCAGAAAGGGGGGGGTCTTGCTCAGTCTGATTGTCCTGCCCTTAATGATTCCCGTTTTGATTTTTGCGACCAGTGCGGTGACCTCTGCGGCACTGGGTATGGAGGTCAGTGTGCAGATTGACCTTCTGCTGGCATTATTGATGTTGGCCTTGACGGTAGTCCCGCTCGCAACGGCGTTTGGTTTAAGAATTAGTTTGAGTTAGTAGCATGTGGAAGCGAATTTATCTGTTTTTTCATCAAATGGCCTCCCCTAAGTATTTTTACCGCTATACCGGACGGCTCCTGCCATGGATTGCCGTGGCCTCGTTAGTTTCTCTGGTGTGGGGGCTTTATCTGGGGCTTTTTGTTGCCCCGCCTGACTATCAGCAAGGGCAAAGTTACCGAATTATGTTTGTGCATGTTCCAAGTGCCTGGATGTCCATGTTCATTTATGTATTCATGGCGTTGTTAAGCGGCATTTATCTCATCTGGAACATCAAGCTTGCCGAAACTGTGGCGAGAAGTTCTGCCGTATTGGGAGCCTCTTTCACGTTTTTAGCTTTGGTCACCGGTTCTCTTTGGGGGAAACCCATGTGGGGCGCCTGGTGGGTTTGGGATGCCAGATTAACCTCGGAACTGATTTTGCTTTTTCTCTACCTGGGGTACATCGCATTGATCTCTGCAGTTGAGGATGTGCGTTTGTCTGGAAGAGCGGGCAGTCTGTTGCTTCTGGTGGGCGTGGTCAATATCCCGATCATTCACTATTCAGTGGAATGGTGGAATACCTTGCATCAGGGGCCAACGGTTACCAAGCTGGACAAACCCTCAATCCATCGGTCTATGCTTTGGCCTCTTTTGCTGATGGCGATTGCATTCCAACTGTTCTACTTTTGGCTCGTTACCCTTCGTGCGCGTACCGAGTTGATATGGAAGGAGCGAAGAAGTGATTGGGTTCGCTCTTTAGTCATTCGATAAAGCATTTCATCCGGCATGAATCTCGGACAATAAAAAACCCGGCAGATTGCTCTGCCGGGTTTTCAATAAGATTTCGACGAGCGAAATGCTTACTTCATAGCGCCCTTGCGGAAGCCACGGTCGAGCTTCGCATTGACTTCTTCAGCAGCAGCAGCAGCGCGCTTTGCAGCAGCGTCAGCGCTGGTAGCAGCAGAAAGTGCTTCATCAGCCGTGCTCTTAACAGAAGCAACTTCAGCCTTCAGGCCATCAACCTGAGTCTGGAGAGCAGCGAGGTCGCTCTTGCTTGCGCAGCCAACGGTGAGGCCAGCAGCCAGAAGTACGATAGACAGTTTGGTTGCATTCATCATAGTTTGTTTCCTTCTTATGATTCATTGGTTTAAGGAAGTACTTTGCCATAACAATTGAGCAAAGTACCGCTCACGTCCTAGTTTGCCGTGAATTCGGCAATTTTTCCACCATTATTTTCAAAAAGATTGCATGGGTCATGAGTTTGCCTTCTAGGGAGATGACCCTTTCGAGACAAGCGCAAGACCCCCTTTGCTTCTGGCCATTGATGGATTGAGTACAATAATCCAATTCGCCCATCAGTTATGAGGTTTTCGTATGTCAGTAGTCGTCTGCCAAACCACACCTTTCAAGGATCAAAAGCCTGGCACCTCAGGACTTAGGAAAAAGGTGAAGGTGTTTCAGCAGCCTCACTATCTTGAGAATTTTGTTCAGTCCGTACTGGATACCGTCGGAAAAGTAGACGGTGTGACCTTGGTTCTGGGCGGGGACGGAAGGTTTTACAATCGAGAAGCTGCAGGAATCATACTTCGCATGCTTGCTGCTAATGGTGTCGCAAAGGTGATTGTGGGGAAAGATGCCCTGCTGTCAACGCCAGCAGCCTCTTGTGTCATTCGTAAATACGGCGCTCAGGGTGGATTCATCTTATCAGCCAGTCACAACCCTGGAGGACCTGACGAAGATTTCGGGATCAAGTTCAATGTCGATAATGGGGGGCCAGCACCTGAATCGTTTACCGATCAGGTCTTCGAACGAACGCAGAAGATTACAAGTTACAAAACCGTTGAGAGTGGCGCGATCGACTTAAGCGTCATTGGAAGCTTTAGTTTGGGAGGTCTTTTGGTCGAGGTGATTGATCCCGTCAAAGACTATGCCGACCTTCTGGAGGAGCTTTTTGACTTTGAAAAGATAGCTAAGGCCTTAAGTACGGGTGAGATTACGATCTGTTTTGATGCCATGCATGCGGTCACGGGGCCATACGCCAAAGAAATTCTGGAAAGACGGTTAGGTGCCAAGATCGGGTCGGTCATCAATGGCAGGCCGCTTGAAGATTTCGGCGGTGGGCATCCAGACCCTAATTTGGTGTATGCGGAGGAATTAGCCACGAAGATGTTTCAGCCCAATGCTCCGGTGCTGGGCGCCGCCTCCGATGGTGACGGTGATCGAAACATGATCGTGGGGAACGGTTTTTTTGTAACCCCCAGTGACAGCTTGGCCGTATTGGCCGCCAATCTCCATCTTCTCAAGGGATATCAGAAAGGGATATCCGGCGTCGCTCGGTCCATGCCAACCAGTCAGGCCGCTGACCGGGTAGCCAAGGCGTTGGGTGTTCCCAGCTTTGAAACGCCTACAGGGTGGAAATTCTTTGGCAATCTCCTGGATGAAGGCCGAATTACCTTGTGTGGTGAGGAAAGTTTTGGAACGGGCTCCAATCATGTTCGAGAGAAAGATGGTTTATGGGCGGTGCTTGCCTGGCTCAATCTGCTTGCCGTCAGGCAAGAATCGGTGGCTGAGATTGTGCGAAAGCACTGGGTGACTTTTGGGCGTGACTTTTATTCTCGGCACGATTATGAAGGCATTCCGCTTGAAGTGGGAGATGGCATCATCCAGCACCTACGCACGTCTTTGAACGCTCTGGTCGGGCAAGTTACGCGTGTTGGTAAAATAACCCTTGCGGATGATTTTTGTTACACCGACCCGGTGGATGGCAGTGTAAGTGCCAAGCAGGGGATCAGAGTGGTTTTTGAAAACGGTTCAAGGATTGTATATCGGCTGTCTGGGACGGGGACTCAGGGTGCGACGCTTCGAGTCTATCTCGAGCGTTTCGAACCCTCAGCGGACCTTCATGATGTAGACACTCAAGTGGCGCTTGCCGACATGATTCAGCTGGCAGATACATTGGGTGAGATTCGGCAGAGGACCGGTTGGGAGCGCCCTACCGTAATTACCTGATCAGGGTTCAGCAGACGACTTATTCGGCCGAACGCTCAAGATGGGCCGCTAGGCGACCAAATGCATTAAGTGAGAGCGTTTCGGCCCGTGCTTGCGGGTCGATTCCCATGGTCTCAAGCGTTGAGGCGTCAAACATTGATTTCAGGCTATTTCGAAGCGTTTTACGGCGCTGGGAAAAAGCGGTGCTGACGACTTTTTCCAGGGTTTTCGCTTTAACGGGGATGGGTGGATTTGCGTTAGGCGATAATCTCACGACCGCGGACATGACTTTTGGCGCTGGAAAAAAGCTCTCTGGAGGAACATCGAACAGGTTCTCGGCTTCACAGTAAAACGCGGTCATTACACTCAGTCGGCCGTAGTTACTGTCACCGGGGAGCGCACACATTCGGTCGACGACCTCCTTTTGCAGCATAAAGTGCATGTCTTCAATGTGTTCCGATTGCTGGAATAGATGGAAGAGCAACGGGGTTGAAATGTTATAGGGTAGATTTCCAATCACCCGGAGTTTTGTCTGAGCGTCTAAGGTTTCAAGTCTAAAATTGAGGGCGTCTCCCTCATGAATGGAGAACTTTGGATGGTTCGCAAAGCGAAGCCGCAGAGCCGCAACAAGATCGCGATCAATTTCTACCACGTCCAGTTTTCTAGCCTTGTTCAAAATGGGAACGGTAATGGCGCCCTCTCCAGGGCCAATTTCAACCAGGTGATCATGCTCCGAGATGGCGATGACATCGACGATATGATTGATGACGGTCGAATCTTTGAGGAAGTTCTGTCCAAAACGTTTTCTGGGGATATGGTTCATTGTGGAGTCCGTTGGCAGCACATTTCGATCGCCATGTTTACCGCCATTAAGAGACTCCCGGGATCCGCATTTCCCGTGCCTGCAAGATCAAGTGCCGTACCATGATCGACAGAGGTTCGTATGATGGGAAGTCCAAGCGTGATATTAACGGCCCGTCCGAATCCTTTGTGTTTGAGCACAGGTAAACCCTGATCGTGATACATGGCCAAAATGACATCGGCTTCTGCAAGACTTGGGGGTGTAAAGGCCGTATCGGCAGGAATCGGGCCGAACGCATGAATGCCTTTCTGTTTCATCTGCTCGATACACGGAGCAATGATTTCAAGTTCCTCCGTTCCGATATGGCCATTTTCTCCAGCATGGGGATTGAGTCCACAGACTAGAATCCTGGGCTGAGGGATGTGGAAACGTTGAATGAGCTCCGCGTGCAAACATTGGATGGTTTGAGCCAACGAATCAAATTGAATCGCATCGCTTACCTTGGATAGCGGGAGATGTGTCGTAGCCAAGGCAACTTTTAAGCCCTCGGTTGCGAGCAGCATAACGGGTGATCCACCCGTGAGGTCTGCAAAAAATTCGGTGTGTCCTGTAAAAGGAAAACCCGCATCGTTAATGATTCCCTTGTGTACGGGGGGAGTGACGAGCGCGTCCACTAAACCATCCAGACAGGCATGGGCTCCCTGTTTTAGGGTTCCTAGGACATAGGGGGCATTGAGCGTTGAAAGTCTGCCCGGAAATGGCTCCGGGGCTTTCCCTGTAGCGAAAACGCACAGGGATCCTGGCTGGTGTGGGGCCGTAGAATGGAGGTCAGATACGTGATGAAGTTCCACGTGGATCCCGAGATGTTTTGCACGAGTGCTGAGAAGATCAGGGTCCCCTATGACGGTCAGCCTGCATGGAAGGCGCTCTTTCGCTAGAGCCAAGCAAAGATCGGGACCTACGCCGCCCGGTTCACCCGTTGTGAGCGCTATGTGAGGATTCATTTTTCTTTGGTGGGGGCTTTCCCCTCCGGAGCAAGATCAGGATCACGATATTCCACATAGGCCTCATCTCGAATCCGCTTCAACCAAAGTTCGGTTTCTTCCTCGACTTTACGTTTAAAGATCTCGTCTTGAGCCTGTTTTTTTAGGATTTCATCCGCGTCATCGGATTCCTTTCTTTCAAGAACCTGAATCAAATGCCAGCCAAACTGACTTTGAACCGGTTCGCTGAGCTGATTGACTTGAAGCGAGTTCATGGCACTCTCAAATTCAGGTACCAAGGCCCCGGGGCTCACGAATCCAAGATCCCCGCCCTTGACCGCTGAGCCTTTGTCGTCCGAATTGCCTCGCGCCAAATCTCCAAAATCATCTCCCGCCTGAATTCTAGCTTTGATGCTTTCGAGCTTCTTTCGTGCCTCTTCATTATTGATCAGCTCGTTGGGCTTTATCAGAATGTGACGGACATGAGTCTTCAGGACATGCTGGGGGGTGCCATTCTTGGTATCAATCAGTTTGATGATGTGAAAGCCGCTGGAACTCCGAATAGAACCCTGGATATCACCCTTTTGCATGGTGGGCACGAATTCTGCGAAAAGGCTTGGGATCTCACTGAGCTTCCGCCATCCCAGCTCGCCCCCCGTTAGGGCTTGAGGAGAATCTGAAGAGGTGACTGAGGCTTGCTTGAAATCGAGGCCCTTCTTGAGTTCTTCAGTCAGGCGGTCTGCTTTTTCTTTTGCCTTCAGGATGGCTTCTGGAGTTGCCGCCTGTGGTGTTGCAATAAGAATGTGTCCAATTAAATATTCAGCGTTTGGATTTGAAGCAGCTTTGCCGTGGCTTTCCATCCAGTTTTGTATCTCTCGGTCGGTGACCTTGACTTGCGCGTTGACCTGACTGCCTCTGAGACGTTGAGTCGCGATTTCGCCTCTGATTTGCTCGAGGAAGTCGGCGTAGTCAACACCTTCCCGTCTGAGCGATGCTCTCAGTTCCTCCGGGGTCATATGGTTGCGGTCGGCAATCTGAATAACGGCTTGTCGCAAGGTTTCATCATCGACCTTAAGACCCCCGCGTTCTGCCATCCCAATCTGGATCTTTTCTTCGATCAGGCGCTCCAGCACCTGTCTGGCCAGTACCTTTGGTGGTGGGAGAGGCGTGTTGTTAGCCTCAAGGCCTGCTCGAATGCCATCAATCTTCTTCTCAAGTTCGCTTTCGAGGATAACCTGGTCATCGACAATAGCGACAATCCGATCCCCGGCCGAGAGGGAGGGAAGTGGCAATATCAAAAGAGCAATCAGAATAAGCTGGCGTCTTAAGCGCAGGCCGAATCTGGTCGCAGTGCTATGAGCGTTAACCGCTAAATTTGGTGCCATCGTTAATAACCAGAATAACGGTAACCCGTGATAGAGCGTTCAAGGAATTGGTCAATCTGGTCACCGAGTACGCTGAACCCCTTGAGCTCGAGCTGCAGGAATACACTATTCGTAGCGCTTCCTGTGGTCGAAGTCGAGCTTGCAATACTATTGAGATAATGTCTTCCGAGTATGGCGAAGCGCCAGCAGCAGGTTTCTTTTTCGATCCCGAAGTAGCTCTCTAGGGTGATATTGTTCAACAGCGAATATTGCCAGCGGCCAATACCATACCAATTATCAAAAAGAGGAAGTCTGCCGGAAAGGTCAGTTGCGTTAAGGCAGGAACTGTTGCCGGAATCGATTGCGGTTGTGTTGCAAATCTGTCCCGTGGTTTGGTCTAGGCGATATCGGTAGGCCATGTTGAGAATCTGGTTCTTGCGATTATTGTAAATCAGGCCGATCTGCGCCCTTTGAATCGATGCAAAGGAGACGTTATATTGGCCGCCACTGTAGAAGGACCAGTCGTGAGTAATGGCGCTCCCAAAGTCGGCCACAATGTTGGAATATCCTTGGCTTTGGTAGGACGTAGGGGTTCCCCCCAGAGTCACCTGCTGGCCTGAAAAATAAGCCCGGTTGCCGACGGTTGCTCTAAAGCGTTCAAGCCCGTTGGTTGAGTCTATAAATTTTGTCGTAACTGCAGCGGTCACATCGTTGGCATTCGAGACTCTGTCGTATCCGGTGTACCAGTTTTCGCGAAAAAGTTGGTAATACGTGGTGTCGTACGAGGAGCTATCAAACACAGGAATGCTGTTCTGGTTGGTATACGGGATGTATACATAGAAGAGTCTAGGCTCGATGGTGCTGAGATATGCTTTGTCCCCAAAGTTGGTTTCGCGCTCAAAATAAGTCCCTGT
>CAYFLM010000020.1:0-23719 GCA_964343925.1 uncultured Methylococcus sp. | reverse complement strand
CAGTGTCGCGTCCGACAAAAAATGTTGGAGTGATTGTTATTTCCTCGGATAGAGGGTTGTGTGGTGGTTTGAATGCCAATTTATTCAGAATGGCTATTCGGACGATCAAATCCTGGACAGACAAGGGGATTAGTACCAGTGTGGGAGTGATCGGACAAAAAGGTGCAAGCTTTTTTGGTTCACTCAACACGAACAAAGTCGCTCAGGTAAGTCGTCTTGGAGATAAGCCGCATTTGGAAGACATTATTGGTGTTATCCGCGCAATGTTAGATGAGTTCGAGGCGGGTCGAATCGATGAGTTGTACCTCCTGTATAACGAATTCGTTAACACCATGACGCAAAAGCCTCGTCTAGTGCAATTGCTTCCGGTTAAGCCAGCGGAGATCGCTGAAGTCGGAAACAAGGGGGCATGGGACTATATCTATGAGCCCGATGCCAAAGAAGTTCTGGATCAGCTTCTCGTTCGATACATTGAGTCATTAGTGTTTCAGGGCCTTGTAGAAAACAATGCCTGTGAACAAGCCGCAAGAATGGTTGCGATGAAGAGTGCATCCGACAATGCAGGTAAGATCATCAATGAGTTACAGCTCATTTACAACAAAGCCAGGCAGGCGGCGATTACCCAAGAAATTGCGGAAATCGTTGGTGGTGCGGCGGCGGTTTAGTTTCGAATTCAGCATTCACGAAAAGTATTAGTAGAGGACCAAAATGAGTTCTGGGAAAGTTGTTCAAATTATCGGCGCAGTAGTGGATGTTGAGTTTCCACGTGAATCGCTGCCAAAGGTCTACGATGCACTCCGTGTGAATAAACAAGGATTGGTCCTTGAGGTTCAGCAGCAGCTGGGTGACGGGATCGTTCGGACCATTGCTATGGGTACCACCGATGGTCTGCAAAGAGGGCTTGAGGTCACCAATACGGGTGCTGCAATATCAGTACCGGTAGGCAAGAAAACCTTGGGACGTATCATGAACGTTCTGGGTGATCCAATCGATGAAAAAGGCCCGATTGGTGAGGAAGCGCGTTGGGGAATTCACCGAAAGGCGCCATCTTTTGAAGATCAAGCGGCAGCCAATGAACTCCTTGAAACAGGCATTAAGGTCATCGACTTGGTCTGCCCATTCGCCAAGGGTGGAAAGGTTGGCCTCTTTGGGGGAGCGGGCGTAGGCAAGACGGTCAATATGATGGAATTGATCCGTAATATCGCTATCGAGCATAGTGGATATTCCGTATTTGCCGGCGTTGGTGAACGTACCCGTGAAGGTAACGACTTCTACCATGAAATGAGCGAAGGTGGTGTACTCGATAAGGTATCGCTTGTTTACGGTCAGATGAATGAACCACCCGGAAACAGACTGCGCGTCGCATTGACCGGTTTGACAATGGCGGAATACTTCCGTGATGAAGGACGCGATGTTCTTTTGTTCATTGACAATATTTACCGATATACCCTCGCTGGAACAGAAGTTTCAGCTCTGCTGGGCCGTATGCCTTCAGCCGTGGGCTATCAGCCAAATCTTGCAGAAGAAATGGGTGTGCTGCAGGAGCGTATTACCTCTACTAAAGTGGGTTCAATTACCTCCATTCAGGCAGTTTACGTTCCTGCCGATGACTTGACGGATCCTTCACCTGCAACCACATTCGCTCACTTGGATGCAACCGTAGTACTCTCGCGTCAGATTGCGGAGCTAGGAATCTATCCTGCCGTTGATCCTCTGGATTCAACCAGCCGTCAGCTTGATCCTTTGGTTGTGGGTCAGGAACATTATCAGGTGGCCAGAAAGGTTCAGAGTACGCTTCAGCGCTATAAGGAACTTAGAGACATCATTGCTATTCTTGGAATGGATGAATTGTCTGAAGAAGATAAGCAAACCGTCTCTAGAGCCAGAAAAATCCAAAGATTCCTGTCACAGCCCTTCTTCGTGGCGGAAGTATTCACTGGAGCACCGGGCAAGTACGTTTCTTTGAAGGACACTATTGCGGGCTTCAAGGGCATCGTTGAAGGAGCGTATGACGATATTCCAGAGCAAGCTTTCTACATGGTAGGTAGCGTGGACGAGGCTCTGGAAAAAGCGAAGAAGCTGGCAGCAGCTTAAAGGAGCCCTAGATCATGGCGATGACGATTCATGTTGATATCGTAAGCGCAGAAGCTGAGATTTGCTCAGGTGAAGCAGAGCTTGTGGTGGCCCCGGCCGAAATGGGTGAGGTGGGCATTGCTGCTCGCCATGCACCTTTTCTCACCCGGTTAAAACCGGGTGAAGTACGCGTCAAGATGAATGCCAATGAAACGCAGCTTTTCTATATCTCCGGAGGTCTTCTGGAGGTCCAGCCGCATATCGTAACAATTTTGGCGGATGTTGCCGTCAGAGCGAAGGATATTGATGAAGCGGCTGCGATTGAGGCTAAAAGAAAAGCGGAAGAAGCGTTGGCTAATAAGTCAGGAAAAATTGACTATGCACAGGCGCAGGCGGAGTTGGCCGAGGCTGTTTTACAGCTCAGAACGCTGGAAAAATACCGTTCAGGCCGAGCCTAGATTGGAACAGCAAAGCTCGTCATACTGGCAGGAGAGATTCTGCCGGTGTGGCGGGCTTTTTTTGTGGGCTGCATGCCACGAACAGATGAGGTTTTGATATGACGCTTGATGTGATCATCCTTGCCGCAGGCCAAGGCTCTCGAATGAAGTCGACCTGTCCGAAGGTACTCCACCGAATTGGAAATCAATCGCTACTAAAGCATGTGCTGGATTTGGCAAAGTCTTTGGGTGCCCATAGTACTACTGTGGTGTACGGACATGGTGGCGACCAGGTTTTGAGTTCGCTTGGACATTTGGATATCCATTGGGTCGAGCAAAAAGAGCGCTTGGGAACAGGTCATGCCGTCATGCAGGCGGAGCAGTCCTTTAACGAGCGTTCGCAGGTCCTGATTCTGTATGGAGATGTGCCCTTACTCAAGAAAGCCAGTGTAGAGCTTTTGTTGGCAAAAGGCAGAGCAAGCGGGTTTGGGTTAATGACGGTCTCGCTCGCGGATCCCAGGGGATATGGGAGGATCGTTCGAGATCAAAAGGGTTACGTTCAGAAAATTGTTGAAGAGAAGGACGCATCCCCTCTACAAAAAAACATTAATGAGGTGAATACCGGGATTCTCGTTGTCGACGGGGAAAAATTGGGTCGCTGGCTTCATCAGATTCAAAATCAAAATGCCCAAGGGGAATACTATCTCACTGATATCGTCGAGATGGCGGTTCAAGAGGGCGTTGAGATTCAAACTACCCAGCCAGCCAATGAAGCTGAGGTTTTGGGTGTCAATGACCGAAGTCAGCTTGCCTACCTTGAACGAATCTATCAAAAAGATTTGGCAGAGGCGCTGTTGTATCAGGGTGTGACGTTGAGAGATCCTTCAAGGTTGGATATCCGTGGAGAATTACCGCTGGTTGGCGTCGATGTTGAGTTGGACGTGAATGTGATCCTGGAGGGGCGCGTTCAGTTGGGTGATCGAGTTAGGGTGGGTGCTAATACGATTATTCGGGACAGCGTCATCGGAAATGACTGCGAAATCTTACCTAATACCATTATAGAAGAAGCAGAAATCGCTTCGGGTGCCAGAATTGGTCCATTCGCACGTATCAGGCCCGGTACTCACCTTGGGGCTAAGACCCACATAGGTAACTTTGTTGAAATTAAAAAAAGCCAGATAGCAGAGGGATCAAAAGTTAATCATCTGAGCTACATTGGCGATGCACAGGTCGGGAGCATGGTGAACATTGGTGCTGGAACGATTACCTGCAATTACGACGGCGTAAATAAGCATCAAACGGTGATTGGTGACGGTGCGTTTATTGGCTCTAGCTCACAACTGGTTGCCCCCGTTGTGGTGGGCAACAATGCCACAATTGGCGCAGGGTCTACAATTACGAAGGAGGCGCCAGCAGAATACCTGACGCTAAGTAGGAGTAAACAAGTCACGATTGAGAGTTGGGTGCGGCCTCAAAAGTTAAAGGAGACCTAAAGGATGTGTGGAATCGTTGGAGCCGTTGCTCATCGAGATGTGACTGGGATACTCCTTGAGGGCTTACGTCGACTTGAATACCGGGGGTATGACTCTGCGGGCATAGCCGTTATTGGGGTAGATGGACAGATTCAAAGACGGAGGCGAGTTGGAAAGGTCAAGGAGTTAGAGAATCTACTTAAGTCCAGCCCTATTTTCGGAACTCAGGGAATCGCTCACACCCGTTGGGCAACTCATGGCGTGCCCTCAGAGCGCAACGCGCATCCCCATATGTGCGAAGACAGTGTGGCGGTCGTTCATAACGGGATCATCGAAAACTATGAAGAATTGAAGCTCCAACTTGAGGGGAAAGGTTACGCCTTTGAATCCGAGACAGATACCGAAACCATCGTTCATTTAGTGCATGACTTCCTCGGCAAGGGTGCTACTTTGCTTGAGGCAGTCAGAGAAACAACGGCCCTACTCAAGGGGGCCTATGCCATTGGTGTTGTTACTTCCAGCGAGCCGGGAAAGCTTGTAGTGGCTCGGCACGGAAGCCCACTGGTCATTGGTTTGGGCAAGGGGGAAAACTTCATTGCATCAGACATTTTCGCTTTGGTTGGCGAAACCCAACGATTCGTATTTCTTGAAGATGGTGACTTTGGCGAAATCACCAGTGAAGGTGTTGCCTTGTTTGACCAAGGTGGTCGACCCGTCCTTCGTGAAGAACACGTTACGGGGATGTCTGCGGAGGCTGCGGAGAAAGGAGGTTATCGCCATTTCATGCAAAAGGAAATGCATGAACAACCCGATGCGATCCGAAGAACACTAGAACACCGAGTTTCTGGTGACTTGCTGAGTCAGAAGGCTTTTTCATCCCAGACATTAGAGGCCTTCAAAAAAATTCAGGCTGTCCAGATTGTGGCTTGCGGAACCAGCTATCACGCCGGGATGGTGGCCCGATATTGGATGGAGGAAATTTCTGGGCTTCCGTGCAGCGTTGAGGTGGCTAGTGAATTTAGATATCGAAAGCATGTAGTACCCCCGCATACGCTTTTCATTACTATCTCTCAATCGGGTGAGACTGCCGATACACTGGCGGCACTCAAAGAAGCCAAAAAGTTAGGCTATGCGTTTACTCTGGCGATCTGCAATGTTCCAGAGAGCTCACTGGTACGAGAATCGGATGCGAGCCTAATGACGGTAGCAGGACCTGAGGTCGGTGTTGCCTCTACGAAAGCGTTTACCACTCAGTTGGTGGCCCTTTTGTTGCTCGTCGTGGCCTTGTCCAGAAGAACTTCGGCTGAGGGACCAAGAGAGCGGGAGATCATTGCTGCTCTTAATCATCTGCCTGAATCTATTGAGCGTGTTCTCTCTTTGGATGCCAAGATCGGAGAGTGGGCTGAGCGATTTGGTGATAAGCATCATGCGCTCTATTTGGGGAGAGGTTCTCAATACCCCGTCGCAATGGAGGGAGCATTAAAGCTTAAGGAGATCTCGTATATTCATGCTGAGGCCTATCCGTCCGGCGAGCTCAAGCATGGACCTCTGGCGCTAATTGATGAGCAGATGCCGGTCATCGCGGTCGCGCCGAATGACGAACTGCTTGAGAAACTGAAGTCCAACCTTCAGGAAGTCCATGCGCGAGGTGGTCAGCTTTATGTTTTTGCCGACGAAAAAGTCGCGATGGAAGGCGTAAGCGGCGTGAGTCTCATGCATTTGCCCGAAACGCATGATGTGGTGGCACCAATTGTGTATACAGTTCCATTACAGATCCTTGCCTATCATGTTGCACTCATCAAGGGAACGGATGTTGACCAGCCAAGAAATTTGGCTAAGTCTGTAACGGTGGAATAAAGCGTTTAGCCAAGAGTGGGTTATTAAAACAAAATAAAAAAGAGGAGATGCTATGCAACTAGGTATGGTAGGGCTAGGTAGGATGGGTGCAAACATGGTGCGCAGACTGCTCAAGGGGGGGCATCAGTGCGTTGTATATGATGTGAATCCAAGCTCTGTGACCGCGATGATTCAAGAGGGCGCTGAAGGAAGAACTAGTTTGAAGGACTTTATTGAGGCACTCGAGAAGCCAAGAGCTATCTGGATGATGGTGCCGGCAGCCGTTGTGGATCAAACCATGAATGACCTGCTGCCATTAATGGATGAGGGAGATATTCTCATTGATGGAGGTAACTCCAATTATGTGGATGGAATCCATCGTGCTGAACGTTGTGCAGAGGCGGGTATTACCTTTCTCGATGTAGGTACCAGTGGCGGCGTGTGGGGTCTTGAAAGAGGTTATTGCCTCATGATTGGCGGGGAGAAAAAGGCAGTCGAACATCTCAGACCTATTTTCAGATCGCTTGCTCCGGGGCCTGGCAACGATGACGTATCAGCTGATTCTGACCGAACCGAGCTCATGGGGTTTCTTCACTGTGGACCTGCGGGTGCCGGTCACTTCGTCAAAATGGTGCATAACGGGATTGAGTATGGCCTTATGGCCGCTTACTCGGAGGGATTCAATATCCTAAAAAGAGCGGATATAGGCAATCATGAACACGAGATCAGCGCCGAATCGACCCCCCTTCGCAACCCAGAATACTTCAAGTATGAATTTGATTTACCGGCTATCTCTGAGTTGTGGCGTAGGGGGAGTGTGGTCTCTTCTTGGCTTCTAGATCTCACCGCAAAAGCGCTGGCGGATTCGCCTGATTTAGGAAAATTTACCGGGAAGGTTTCTGATTCTGGTGAAGGCAGGTGGACAGTGAGTGCGGCCATCGATCAAGGGACGCCGGCCCCAGTGTTGAGTGCGGCGCTTTTCCAGAGATTCTCCTCGCGAGGCGAGGATGAGTTTGCATGTAAGCTTTTGTCAGCAATGCGTTACCAGTTTGGTGGACATCAGGAGAAAAAATGAATGATGTAGTCAGCAACCCACTCGAGACCTCAGCCCGGGCAGGTGATTCCTGCGTCATGGTCATTTTTGGGGCCACCGGAGATCTGACACACCGAAAGCTCTTACCCGCCCTCTACAATCTCGCCAAGGCGGGTCTTCTCTCTAAGCACTTCGCGTTAATTGGTGCTGCGGTGGACCAACTGGGTTCCGATGCGTTTAGGGATCGAATGATTGAGGCCATTAAAACCTACGCCAAAGATCAGATGGATGAGGAAATCATCGACTGGTTTTCTCAGAGAATTCACTACGTATGTGGGGACTTTCGGGATGCTGACTTTTATTCACGATTGAAAGCGCTCTGTCAGCAGGTCCGATCGGATCATGCCATTGAAGACAACTATTTCTATTATTTGGCCACGGCGCCTTCTTTTTTTGGTGAGATCGTGGGGCAGCTTGGCCGCGCAGGTCTTGCGGAGGAAACGGGGAACAATTGGCGGAGGGTAATCATCGAAAAACCCTTTGGACATGATCTTGAGTCTGCCCGTATCTTGAACAAAGAGATTAAACAGGTACTCAGGGAACGTCAGATCTACCGAATCGATCATTATCTGGGTAAGGAAACCGTCCAGAATATTCTGGTTTTCCGCTTTGCGAATAGCATATTCGAACCTATCTGGAATCGACGTTATATTGACCATGTTCAGATAACTGCGGCAGAGACCGTAGGGGTGGGTCAGCGAGGGGGCTACTATGAGAGCGCGGGTGCACTTAGGGATATGGTCCCGAATCACCTGTTCCAGTTACTGTCCCTGACGACCATGGAGCCCCCCGTATCGTTTGAGGCCGATGCCGTTAGAGATGAGCAAACGAAGGTATTAAGAGCCGTTCAGGTCCCAACGCCAGAGGATGTTCTGAGTCGAATGGCCAGAGGTCAATACGATGAGGGTAGTATTGGCGGGGAGACCGTGCCTGCCTACCGGGCTGAACCTGGTGTGGCTCCAGATTCCAGAACAGAATCTTTTATCGCCATGAAGATGATGATCGACAACTGGCGTTGGGCGGATGTTCCCTTCTATCTGAGAACAGGAAAAAGGATGGCGACTCGCTCGACTGAAATCGTCATTCAGTTTCGACGTGCTCCTCTGGTTTTGTTCCGCAATACCGCGATTGATCAGCTCAGGACGAATCGATTGATGCTTCATCTCCAGCCCAATGAAGGTATCTCTCTTCAATTTGGGGCCAAAGTACCAGGACCGGTCATGAAACTGGGTACGGTCAAGATGGATTTCGATTATCAGGACTACTTTGGATCGACCCCTGATACCGGATATGAGCGGCTTTTCCTCGATTGCATGATAGGCGATGCCACACTCTTCCAGCGGGCCGATATGGTTGAGGCGGGCTGGAACCTCATTCAGCCTGTGCTCGATGTCTGGAAAGCCCTGCCGCCGCGCGCATTCCCAAACTACAGTTCAGGTTCTTGGGGTCCTAAAGAGGCGGATGAGTTGCTTGAACGTGATGGTCGGCATTGGGTCAACCCACCCCTTTAGGTTGGAAAAAGACCCCGATTCACGTGGAACAATTCTGGAAGAGCAAAAGGCTTTTCGATCTCTCCCGAGAGGAGTGGGAAGCGCTCTGTGATGGTTGCGGCTTGTGCTGTCTCAATAAGCTTCAGTGCGAAGACACGGGTGAGGTTTTTTATACCTCGGTGGCTTGTCGTCTACTCGACATTGGAAGCTGCCGTTGTACCAATTACGCAATGCGAACAGACGAGGTTCCAGAATGTGTCGATTTAGGACGATCTCTGGAGGCGTTTGAATGGCTGCCCAGTAGCTGTGCCTATCGGTTGTTGTATGAGGGAGCAGATCTGCCTCATTGGCATCCATTGGTCAGCGGAAATCCGGAAAGCGTTCATGATGCAGGCATCTCCGTCCGATCTTTTGCTGTCCATGAGCGCGACGGGATGGATCTTGAGGATCATCTCATCGACCCTCCTTGATTCTGAGGACTTATCACGGCGAACATGCTCGCCTAAAATTGGCGTGATGAGATACACAGTAGGGTTCGGGTCATGAGTGACGAGAGCGACGATATTTTCTTGCGTGAGATGGCGGATGTCACACCTCTTCGCTCCAAGGGAGGATGCCGAATGGTGTCGAAGCCCGCCTCACCAACACCAGGTCAGCTCTATAGCCGTGAAGCTGCTCAGCGAACAGGGTCAGGAGATGACGGTCTTCTCCCTACGGCTTTTATTGAGCCTATTCCGGCTGAAGCCATCATCAGTTACCGCCGTCCAGGGATACAGGACGGTGTCTACCGTAGGCTCTATCAGGGGGGGTATCCGATAGAGGCCATGTTGGATTTGCATGGCTATACCATTGATCAGTCAAGTGAAGAGCTCCAGAAGTTCATCAAGAATTGCCTTGATCATGATGTGAGGGTGGCCCTGATTAGTCACGGTAAAGGAAAGAGTAATAAAGATCAGATTTCAGTGTTAAAGGCCTGCGTCAATCGATGGCTGCCGATGTTTGCAGAAGTGATGGCTTTTCACAGTGCATTAAAGTGTCATG
The DNA here is from genome assembly GCA_964343925.1 of uncultured Methylococcus sp. Lineage (GTDB taxonomy): Bacteria > Pseudomonadota > Gammaproteobacteria > Methylococcales > Methylococcaceae > UBA6136. The sequence goes on along the minus strand of CAYFLM010000020.1, from coordinate 14,277 downwards.
GCGGGGCCGGGGCTGTTTACGTGCTCCTCAAAAAGTCAGAGCGTGCTAAGGACCTTACGAGGCACAAGTTAGGGCTGGCGACGCAAAAGCCAGTGGTCTGATTGATGGAGCTTCAGCGTTCGTTGGTGGAGGAAATCGCTTCCAGATTTGCGTTGCCCGACGTCAAATTAGACGTGGCACCTCTGGGGCAGGGGCTGATCAACGATACTTTTCTGATTCACTCTAATCCTCGGCCGTTTGTGCTACAGCGAATCAACGCGGCTGTATTTAAGGACCCGGAAAAAGTTCAGTCCAATTTTGAAACGATCACGGCACATTCAGAACAGTTCTTCAAAGGGAGTCCGGATTATCAATGGTGCCTTCCACGCGCCATTCCTTGCCAAGATGGTTCAAAGTTCTATCGTTCGTCAGAGGGTGATGTCTGGCGAGCGATGACTTTTGTCGAGGGTGGAATCAGCTGGGGTCGTTTGGCATCAAGTGATCAGGCAAATGCACTCGGAAAGTCTTTGGGCATCTTTCACAAAATGTCCGCATCTCTGGATCCCATCCAGCTCTTTGATACGCTTCCAGGCTTTCATGTGGCACCCAAATATCTTGAGCGGTTGGATGAGGTTCTATTAACCGAAGCCGTGAAAGCGCGTAGCGAGGAGTGTGCCCCAGCAGTGAGCGTGGTCGATCAGCAAAGGCCTCGAATTCAGGTTTTGGAAAATGCGAGACTTTCTGGAGAGCTCGCAGAGCGCGTGACGCATGGGGATCCTAAACTAGACAACTTTCTTTTTTCAGCCAAAAACGGTCAACCCCTCGCCATGTTAGATCTGGACACGGTCAAGCCGGGTCTTATTCTCTATGATCTAGCCGATTGTTTTCGTTCCGCTTGTGCAAGGGGTGGAGATGCCTCTTTTGATGTCGATCTAATGGTGGAGATCCTGAAGGGATATATCTCCGAGGCCGGTATGACCCTTAGCTCAGCTGATGTTCGGCTGCTTTTTGATGCCATCAGCCTCTTGCCCCTAGAATTGGGCATTCGTTTTTTGACGGATCATCTTGAAGGGGACCTTTACTTCAAGGTAAGCCATCCAGGGCAAAATTTGGATCGAGCGTTAAGCCAGTTTTTACTTTTTCAGAGTATAGATCAGCAGCGCTCGCTTATCTCCAAGCAAATCAAGAAGATTTGTCCTTTTGCAGATCTGAAATGAAGAGCGCCATTCTGTATACTCCCCCGATGTTTTAAGGGTTCCTAGACAAGTCTTGCAGTGGTTCAAAATTTAGTTAAAACGCGCATCCCCACGGAGTTTGGCGACTTTAATCTCTTTCTTTACCGTGACGCCAAGAAAGAACATTTGGCGTTGGTTAGGGGTGATGTGGCCGGACAGGAGGATGTGCCGGTGCGCGTCCATTCCGAGTGTCTGACAGGGGACGTATTTTCTTCCAGACGCTGTGACTGCGGCCCCCAGCTTAGGCACACACTTCAGTTTCTTGGGCGTCAACGGGCTGGCGTCCTAATCTATATGCGTCAGGAGGGACGTGGGATTGGCCTACTCAAAAAGATGGAGGCCTACAACCTACAGGATCAAGGGATGGATACGGTTGAAGCGAACCTCCATCTTGGGCATCAGGCAGATGAGCGAGAATATCATTTCGCCGCAAAAATCCTCTCTGACCTGAAGGTCCGCTCAATCAGGTTGATTACGAACAACCCACATAAGGTCAGCTCACTGCGCGAGCTGGGGGTATCGGTGGAAGGTCGTCTGCCCATCGAGGTAGGCTATCACGAGGAGAACTCGGCCTATTTGCGATCGAAGGCTGAAAAGATGGCGCATTTGCTGACCTTCAGTCAAAGTCTCCCGCATGTTGGCCAGTTTGGATTTATTTCCCCGCTTCTTGATCAGCTCTCATTCAAAAATCCTGCTCATGCGTCAAGACCCCATTTGACCAGGGTCGGCCGACAGCGGCTATCGGGCGAATCTTTGCCGATCACTCAAGGAGCGCCCGAACTTAATGCACTCATGGCTCGGGCACATGATGGCATTCTTTTGGGTTTTGATGCGTTCTTGTTGGGTCATACCGAGGGGTCGGCCTTGCTTGATGCGAATCCCCAGCTAAGGAAGGTAGTCATCGCTGAAGATGGATTAGCCGAGGATCAGTTAGATCTTTTGGTTGGGGGTTTGCGTGCACGGGATGTACTGATTGTATCTGCTTATCTCGGGCCTCGAACCAGAGAAAAGATTGAGAACAAAGCCGTGTTGGTTATCGAGCGAGCGGCTAATGCCATAGATGGAAATTGGGAAGTAATATTGCGCGATCTCAGTGAGCACGGAATTTCAGGGCTTATAGTGGCCGATAGCACAGCTGCAAATCAGCTTAATCGGTTGGGGTTCCTTGATTACGCCGTGATTGAAGTAGTCCTGAAACAGGATGGCATGAGTATCGGCCCTTTTTGTGACCAGCTCGATCTTAGCTTTAAAGACGCGGCCTCGAGACAGATTGACTCGAGTCTTTTTGTCTACGGCACCTTGGGGTAGGTTTTAAACTTCCAAAGGTGGAACGGGGAGCTCTAGTATGCTCCAATCAAAAAACGGCCCGGGATCCGTTTTTCTGCCTGGCGCGATATGCTCATGACCAACGACGCGCTCACGCGAGAGACTGGGATAGGTGTCTATGAGTGCGCTCAAGATTTTGTTGAGTTGATGATATTGCTCGAGCATGAATGGGAGATTGTCTGTTCCCTCAAGCTCGATGCCTATTGAAAAGTCGTTGCAGTCTTTTCGACCCTGATAGGTTGAAATTCCCGCATGCCAAGCCCTACGGTTAAAAGGAACATACTGAAAGAGGGAGCCATCTCTCCGAATGAGCAGATGTGCCGAGACGCGAAGGTGCGCGATTCCCGCATAGTAGACGTCCTCGTCTGGATCTAGCCTATTTGTAAACAATTGGTGAATGCCAGGGCCTCCAAATTGATTCGGTGGAAGGCTAATGTTGTGTATGACAATTAGACTCAGGTCTTGGTCGTAAGCCCGATCGTTCTGGTTGGGGCTTTCAATGAAAGTTGCTTCGCTGAGAAGGTGATCTCGGATCTGCACGGCTTTCTCTGAATGAGAGGCTTTTCGCATTAAAGCGCACTAGGATTCCGGGTGCGTTTGCCGGAAAGAGTTCCATAACAGCATTGCAACACCCACGGTGATGGCCGAGTCAGCAATATTAAACGCAGGCCAATGCCAAGATTCATAATAGACGTCGAGAAAGTCAATCACATATCCAAAAGTGGCTCGATCAATTAAGTTGCCAATAGCGCCGCCCAAGACAAGCGACCAGCCCATGGCCTCCACTTTTTGTTCTCTTCGAAGCTTGAACAGCCAAAAGCAAATAAGGCTACTGGCCACGACGGCCAATACGATGAAGAACCATCTCTGCCATCCCCCGGCTTGGGAGAGAAAGCTGAATGCAGCGCCTTCATTACGAAGGTACGTTAGCTGAAAGTGGGGCATCAGCGGGATTGTTTCGTAAAGGCGCATCTTGTGATCAACCATGATCTTCGAGGCCTGATCACTAAGCACCACAAAAAGAGATAGCCAGAGCCAGTTCAACATCATATTAGGCAAAAGTCCTGATTTCGCCAGAGCCTGCAACATTTTCAATGCAGCGGCCGCAGATTTCGGGGTGATTAGCGTCTTGCCCTACATCCTCCCGGTGCTGCCAGCAGCGAACGCATTTGGCGTGTGAGGAGGTCTGGACCTGAATGCGTATGGGGCTTTCCTGCGTCAGGCTTGGGTCCAAATGGAGACGGGTATTGGAGTTGATCAGCAGGAAACGTAATTCAGAAGACACCGGTTCAAGGGTCTTATAGATCCCCTCAGGGCAGAGCAGCTCAACTTCGGCGTCCAACGAAGAACCGATCAGGTTTTGGGCTCTGAGTGGTTCAAGCGCCTTGCCTACGGACTCTTTGAGTTCGATTAGCGTTGTCCAGAAAGTCTGATCCATTGGGCTGTCAGGATCGAGCGGATAGAGACCTTCGTACCAGGTTTCTAGGAAGATAGACGGACTCCTTGAGCCTGGAAGGTGGCGCCAGATTTCATCAGCAGTGAAGCTCAATATCGGGGCTAGCCAGCGGCAAAGGGCCTCTGCAATGTGATACATGGCGGTTTGCGCAGACCTTCTGGCAACACTTTTCTCCTGGCAGGTGTACTGTCGGTCCTTGAGGATATCAAGATAGAAGCTTCCCATATCAATCGAGCAGAAGTGGTGGACCTTCTGGTAGACAATATGAAATTCATAGGTGTCGTAGGCGGCAATCACTTCTTTTTGAAGGCTTAGCGCGCGATCAACGGCCCATCGGTCGAGTGCCAACATGTCCTCGGGGCGAAGCATGTCCGATTGAGGGTTAAATCCATGCAGATTCGCTAAGAGATAGCGTGCCGTGTTACGAAGTCGCCTATAAACATCGGCAGTGCGTTTCAGGATTTCGTCTGACACGTTCATTTCGGAGCGGTAATCCGTCGCAGCAACCCATAGACGCAGTACATCGGCGCCCAGGTTCTGCACGACCTTTTGAGGGGCCACTACATTACCTTTGGACTTGGACATTTTCTTGCCCTCGGCATCCACCGTGAATCCGTGGGTCAGAACCTCACGGTAGGGGGCAGTGCCCGTCATTGCACAGGAGGTCATCAGTGATGACTGGAACCAGCCGCGGTGTTGATCTGAACCTTCAAGATAGAGGTCCGCAGGAAAGCGGAGAGCGGGATTGCGCTCCAAGACCGCGGCATGAGTGACACCTGAATCAAACCAGACATCCAAGGTATCGGTGAGTTTTCGGTAAGTCTTAGCGTCCTCGCCAATGAGCGTCTCTGCCGATAATCGGAACCAACCCTCAATGCCCTCTTTTTCAACAAGTCTGGCAATAGGTTCAATTAATTCAAGGCTGTTTGGATGGGGCTCTGAGGTCTCCTTGTGAACGAAGAGGGTGATGGGGACCCCCCAGTTTCTTTGTCGGGAGATACACCAGTCAGGCCGGTTTCCAACCATGCTCTCAATTCGTGCCTGACCCCAATCCGGGATCCACTGGACTTTTTTGATCTCCTCCAGTGCTTGCGCTCTGAGGTGATTCTTATCCATTGAAACGAACCACTGAGGCGTTGCTCTGAAAATGACAGGTGTTTTATGCCGCCAGCAGTGCGGGTAGCTGTGCTCGATTCTAGACTCATGGAGCAGGGTGCCCTTGAGCTTCAGAACTTCCACCACATGTGGATTGGCGGTGAGTACATGTTCTCCCGCGAAGAGGGGTGTGCTTGATATATATTTGCCATCATCCCCGACGGGGTTATCCACGGGCAGGTGGTATTTCATGCCGACCACGTAGTCTTCCTGCCCATGTCCAGGGGCAGTATGAACTGCGCCTGTGCCGGCTTCGAGTGTCACATGATCTCCAACAATAATCGGGACCTCACGGTCATAGAAGGGATGGTGGAGCGACAGATGCTCTAGGTCGCTCCCTTTGCAGTAAGCAACAACGTGATACTTCTCGATCCCATAGCGAGCCATGTTGTCCTTGAGTAAGGACTCGGCCATCAGAAGGCGTTCTTGGGTCTCTTCGCATTCGACCAGGGCGTAATCAATCTCACCACCCAATGCAACAGCCTGATTGGCCGGTAGCGTCCATGGGGTTGTGGTCCAGATAACCACAGAAATCGGGCCCTTGCCTGCATGGTTCACCACGCCTTGGCAACGAGAGAGGAAGGACTCCTCCGACGCGACTCTAAAGCGGACATCGATCGCTAAAGATTGTTTATTCTCGTATTCAACCTCAGCTTCAGCCAAAGCTGATGCGCAATCGGTGCACCAATGGACGGGTTTGGCACCGCGGCTCAAATGGCCGTTGGCCAGAATCCGACCGAGAGACCGGATGGCATCCGCTTCGAACTGATAGCTCATCGTCAGGTAGGGCGTCGACCATTCCCCAAAGACGCCAAGTCGAATAAATTCGTTTCTTTGTGTGTCAACCTGGGCACGAGCATACTCACGGCAGGCCGCTCTAAATTCGTCTGCGCTGATTTTGACGCCTGCTTTTCCTACTTTCTTTTCCACCATAAGCTCGATGGGCAGTCCGTGGCAGTCCCACCCGGGAACGTAGGGCGCATCAAAGCCTGATAATCCCTTGCTCTTGACGATAAAGTCCTTGAGGATTTTGTTGACCGCATGGCCAATGTGAATCTCCCCATTCGCATAGGGGGGGCCGTCGTGTAGAACGAACTTAGGCTGTTCTTTTCTGCTGTCCCTTAGCTTCGAGTAAATCTCATCCTCGGACCATCGCTTGATTTGTTCAGGCTCTCTTTGGGGGAGATTCCCTTTCATCGGGAACTCGGTTTCGGGCAAATTCAGTGTGGATTTATAATCAACGCTCATGATCTGGGCTCGGGTCTTTGGTCTCGCTGGCGAAGTATCGCCGCGTTGACTCAATATCTTTCTCAATCTGCTTCTGCAGCTCAGAAAGATTATTAAATTGTTGTTCGTCTCTTAATTTTGTGTGGAATTCGACTTCCACCTTATGCCCGTAGAGATCCCCGCTAAAGTCCATCAGGTGGGTCTCGAGCAGGAAAGTGTCATCTCCGGACACCGTGGGTCTCACACCCACATTGGCAACGCCTGGAATGGGTTTAGGACCAAAGCCTCTCATTGTAACGGCAAAGACGCCCTTAACAGGAGGGTTTTTCCTCTGCATCAGCACATTGGCTGTTGGAAATCCAATGGTCCTTCCCCTTTTTTGGCCGTGAATGACTCTCCCGCATACTTCGTAAGGTTTCCCCAGAAGACGTGCCGCCTCTTCAGGGCTGCCTTGAGTCAGAGCTTCCCGTATGAGTGTGCTACTGATACGTAAGCCATCCATGGTGACGCTAGGGGTGTCCTCTAGTGAGAATCCAAATTTAGCGCCTTCCCTCTGGAGCAGCGCGAAATCCCCCATACGTCTGTAGCCAAAGCGGAAATCGTCACCGATGACCAAATGTCGGACCTGAAGTGCATCGACTAGAACACTCTTGATAAAGGCTTCTGGCGATAGTTTCGCAATGGTCTGGTTAAAGCGAAGGATGACGACATAATCGATGGGCAGTTCAGCTAGGCGATCAATCTTTTCCCTCACTCGCATTAACCTAGGTGGGGCCCCTTCTGGGTCAAAAAACTCTCTGGGCTGTGGCTCGAAGAGTACGACGCAGACCGGCAGACTCAAAGTTTTTCCGCACTCAACCAAACGGTTGATAACAGCCCGATGTCCCAAGTGCACCCCATCAAAATTGCCGATGGTGGCGACACAGGCTTTAGGGGGGAGATTCTTGGAGTGGATTCCTAAAGCGAGTTTCACGGCTGCTTATCCTGAAACCAAAGCAGATCCTCTCTTTTCAAGCCAACGGCCCAAAGGCAGCCAACAAAAGATATGAGTCCACCGATTACGGCGAGGATTAATGCCTTAAAACGTTCTATCGATTCCAAGTTTTGCCAAGGTTTTCCAGTTGTAAGAAGGGTCAGACAGATGGCCATCACCAATAGTGCTGTTCCCAGGCGGAGGTTGAAGGTGGTATCCGTGATTCTTGAAATCAGTCCCATACGCCTGAGTTTTCGATAAAGCAGCAAGGATTGCCCTAAGGCAGCCAAGGATGTAGCTCCCGCTAAACCCACATGTTGCCACCCCTCGGGGCAGAGTTCCAGAGCAAGTAAGGCCCCCATCAGGAGGTTAATTGCTACCGCATATAAGGCGTATTTTGATGGGGTCGCAAAATCCCCCTTTGCTGCAAAACAGGGGGTCAGGATTTTGATAGTCATGAAGCCTATGAGGCCGGGGGCATAGGCGGCTAAAGCTCTTCCGGCCATTTCTGAATCCTGAATGGAAAAATGATCTCTTTGAAAGAGTGTCAGGGTCAACGGCTCTGAAAGTATGACCAAGGCGATTGTAGCGGGAAGCCCCAGCAGTAAAGTCCACCGAAAAGCCCATTTAAGTGCTGTATTAAACTGCTGTGTATCACTTTGAGCTTCTCTCGAAGCAAGGTGGGGTAATAAGACGGAACCCATGGCAACGCCAAGAATGCCCAGAGGAAATTCAACGAGTCGGTCCGCGTAATAGAGCCATGAAACGCTCCCGGCATTCAGATTTGAGGCGATTACCGTGTTAATCAACAGGTTGACTTGACTAACGGAGGCGCTAACCAGTGCGGGTAGGATCAGCGAAAGAACTCTCCGCACCCCAGGATCTTGAAAGTCTATCCTTGGCCATGTCACTAGGCCCAACCGAAAAAGGCTGGGGAGCTGAAAAAGAAGCTGAAGAGCGCCTGCAACTGCGACCCCATAAGCCAGCACCTGGATAGCCTCTGGTGCGGGGAAGATTGAGCTAAGAACCATTGCGCCAATCATCGTGAGGTTCAGCAGAATGGGTGTGGCGGCTGGGATCAGGAATTTAGTCCAAGTGTTGAGGATTCCACTGCATAGGGCGGTGAGCGAGATGAGGGGTAGGTAAAACGCGGTAATACTGAGCAGGTCTGAAGCTTGATTGAACTGATCCGTTCCTACTGAAAACCCGGGCGCGAGCAGGCGAATGACTGAGTTTGGAAAGAAAACACCGGGAATTGTCAGGATGCAAAGCACAAGGGTCAGCGCGCCCATCGCTGCACCGATGAAATCGCGTACTTGTTGCCGAGGCTTGTTTTCCTTGAAGTCAGCAAGGACTGGAATAAACGCTTGAGAAAACGCGCCTTCTGCGAACAGGCGCCTGAAAAGATTTGGAATTCTAAAGGCGACAAAAAAGGCGTCAGTAGCTGGGCTTGCCCCAAAAAAACTTGCCAACATCATATCCCGTACAAATCCCAGAATTCGGGAGATGAGCGTCATGCTGCCGACAACAGCGGTGGACTTCAGTAGGTGAGTGCTCAGCTTCGACCTCCCTGCGCCGCTCAGTTTTGAGGTGTTTTTTCCGCACCGGTTTCGGAGAGGGTTGTCTTCTCGCGGGGACTTTCCCGGTATACCGTCACTGGGACGCCGAGAGACGCCCATTGATAGAGCCAGCCGGCATCTTCGTTCACGCCCGAACGACTATTTTGTTTTTGAGTTGCAAGATTGATGCAGCCGTGACTTGCTGGCTGGCCGAAGCTGTTGTGCCAAAAGGCGCCATGGAAGGCATACCCTTCATAAAAGTATTGGGCAAAAGGCACATCTTTCACTTCGTAATAGCCTTTTTGTCCAGGCTTGAGGCCGGTGCTTTTCATGGTTTTTGTCGAAAACCGGGCATAGATGTAAAAATCACCGGTCACCGTAGGCGTTTTTGACTTTCCAGTACTGGCTTTGAGCACTTTCACGATCTCACCGTCTTCAATCGCTTCGACACGCTGTCTATCGAGGTAGACCAGAATTCTTCGGTCCTTCCCTGTGCTGAAGCGGGCTATAAGGGCGTTTCGCATATACCCGCCTCTAATCGATTCCAGCCCTTTTGGATCTATGGCGACTTGAATCGTTGATGAGGCCGGCCAGCCAGGAATGGGTGTGAATTGGGCGCGTTGTTTTCCGAACCAAAGCCATTTTCCGGCAATTTCATCTCCCGAGGCTGTGGTCACTCGGATAGCATGAGCGGCGGCCTCTCTATGGTTGATCGCTTCGCTAAAATCAATCTGCACAGGCATGGCTAAGCCAAGATTGGAGCTTCCATTGAGAGGGATGTTAGCGCTTAGCGTGGGGGCAACGGTTAGCTCGAGCTCAATAGGTGGGAGAGGAATGCTGGAAGGGGTTTGCCAGATGATTTGTGCTTTGTGAATGCTTTCTGGTGTGAGGTCCTTGTCTGTTGCGCTGAGGGTGAATGTCCTTCCGTCGCTATCTTGTTTAACTTCGAAATGGAGGTCGCCTTCAAGGCTGGTAATTTTAGCTTCGGCATCGAAACTCACCGTAAAGGCGGAATCTGCATTCAGGGTCAGCTTTGTCTCGCTCAGTAGCTTTGGAATATCGGCGGTTTTAAAGGTCAGGCTTTCCGAACGCTCTTGGTGTAACCAAGGACGCTTAATGGTCACGAGCGCGTGATAGGTTGTTCCGTAATTCAGGGCCGTCTCAGATCGCATCTCACCCTTTTCTTCTATCATCTTTACTGTCGCGCCGGTGTCATCGGTCACAATAGTCTCAGTGACAAGCGTTCCGATGCCTGTTGGTTTGATTAAAATCCCACGGCTAGGATCTGCAGTCAGTTCACCTTTGTATGCTATGGGCCCTTCAATCGCATAGGAGAAGGGTAGTGTGTATCGTGTTAGAACAAATCCAAGCACGCAAATGCTTAGCACTGCGCTGAGCCAGAGTGGGGGGGATAGGGTGTCGAACGAAATCCTAAAGGATCGCATTTCAGTTTATTGAGTTCTGGGGGTCGTTTTATCGCGAGATGAAGTGATTGATCATCAGATCCCGCTGGCATTAGAAGAGCGCTTGAATGCGTCTTATTGTATTACAGGTTGGTCTCAGTATCATCCCATAATCCGCTTGGAGTGTGGGAAAACGGTCAAAATATGATTGACCAGAGTGTTTTTTTCTGTAAGAATCGGCGGTTCGATAGGTATCTGTAATCATGAGGTTTTGTTTTGGCTAACATAGCATCCGCTAAGAAACGGGCCATTCAGTCCGAAAAGCACCGCGCGCACAATGCAGCGTTGCGCAGCCGGCTCCGCACCTTTATCAAGAAAGTTATTCTTGCTGTAGAGGCCGGAAATCTGGAAGAGGCGCAGGCGGCTTTTAAGGCTGCCGTCCCAATTATCGACTCTTCAGTGAACAAGGGTCTCATTCACAAGAATAAGGCTGCCAGAAGCAAAAGCCGTCTGAACGCGCGCGTAAAGGCGCTCGCACTCAAGGCTGCTTAAATATCTGAGATCTTGCCGGGGATCCCTTTGATCCCCAGCGAGATTGTTCGCGTCAGGCCAAGACCAGGTTGTCGCGATGGATGATTTCTGATTCATCCACGTAACCAATTATCTCCTCAATGCTCGTGCTAGGCTGGCCTTTTAGCAGGTCGGTTTCATGTGAGCTATAGTTCACAAGTCCTCTCGCCACCTCGCGGTGATCAGAATCAATGCAGGCGACCAGATCGCCCCGGCTAAAACTCCCCAATACACCAATCACCCCGATAGGAAGTAGACTTTTTCCCGATTCGGTGATGACCTTGACGGCGCCCTGATCAATCATCAGGCTTCCCTTCGGTTTTAATTGTGCCGCCAGCCATCGCTTTCTTGCTACCAACGGGGACATATCCGGTCGAAGAAAGGTCCCTAGTTGCTCCCCATTGATGAGTCGAATGAGGATATCCTTGGTGTGGCCTGAGCCAATCAGTGTTGCGGTACCCGAGCGTGATGCAAGTCTGGCGGCGCGGAGTTTGGTGATCATGCCTCCTCGCCCCAAGCCGCTTCGGCTTTCACCGACCATTGCCGAGAGTTTTTCGTCGTTGATTCCTGCTTCTGGGACAAGTTTGGCATCGGGGTCGATGCCAGGGTCAGCATTGAAGAGGCCCTCTTGGTCCGTCAGGATGATCATTAAGTCCGCATTAAGAAGATTGGCGACCATGGCGCCAAGGGTGTCATTGTCCCCAAATTTGATTTCCTCGGTAGCGACCGTGTCGTTTTCATTGATGATTGGGATGACCCCAAGGGACAGTAGGGTCAAAAGGGTGCTTCTGGCGTTTAGGTAACGCGAACGCCCGGAGAGATCCTCGTGCGTGAGCAGAATTTGTGCGGTCTTGAGTCCATGGCGATCGAATAGGCTTTCGTAGGTTCTCACTAGTCCCATTTGCCCCACAGATGCGGCTGCCTGAAGTTCATGAAGGGACTGGGGACGCGTTTTCCAGCCCAGTCTCGCCATGCCTTGTGCGACAGAGCCTGAGGATACCAGCACGACCTCAGCGCCATTGGCTTGAATGTGGGCGATCTGGGCTACCCAGTCCGTGATGCGGTCAACATCGAGTCCCCGCCCCCCTCCAGTTAGAAGCGCGCTCCCAATTTTGACGATGATGCGTTTGGCTGAGCCAAATTCAGATCTCTTCTGCATTTTGGTTCTTTTGTTCTTCGAGGAATCGCATGATTGCCTGTGTGAGATCCTCTAGCCCTTCTCCGCTCAGGGCTGAGATCATGAAGACGGGGCCATCCCAGTGGAGCTCCTTGGTGATTTGATCGCGTAAGGCTTCCCGATCTTCAGGAGTGAGATTGTCAATTTTGTTTAAGGCCAGCCAGCGAGGTTTCTGGTCGAGTTGTTCTCCCCATTTGGAAAGTTCACTAATGACCTTGGTCGCAGAGCGCGCGGGTGAGTCGCTACCCTCCGGAGGGTAAAGATCAACCAAGTGGAGTAGCAGGCTTGTTCTGGATAGGTGCTTGAGGAACTGTATGCCAAGGCCGGCGCCTTCGGCGGCACCTTCAATGACCCCCGGAATATCGGCCATCACAAAACTTCTAGTGTTGCCCACTCTTACGACGCCCAAATTGGGAACCAGGGTCGTGAAGGGGTAGTCGGCTACTTTGGGCTTTGCTGACGAAACGGCGCGGATTAAGCTGGATTTCCCTGCGTTGGGTAGACCAAGGAGCCCGACGTCAGCGATGAGCTTAAGTTCAAGGTGTAAATCTCTTTTATCGCCTGGTTTTCCGGGAGTTGATTGTCTGGGTGCTCGGTTGGTGCTGCTTTTGAAGCGTGCGTTGCCCAGGCCATGCCATCCGCCTTGAGCCACGAGGATCTTTTGTCCTTCTTTGGTCAGGTCCCCGAGTATTTCCCCGGTCTCGCTGTCCGATACCAGAGTTCCAACCGGTATCCTGACGATGCAGTCCGCTCCTGCCCGGCCAGTACAGTTCCCGCCCGAGCCATTGTGTCCGCGCTCGGCACGAAATACGGTGTGGAAGCGGAAGTCGACGAGCGTGTTAAGGTTTTCTGAGGCTTCAAGATAAACGCAGCCGCCATCGCCCCCGTCGCCCCCGTCGGGCCCGCCAAAAGGAATGTATTTCTCTCTCCGGAATCCTACGCAGCCGTTGCCCCCATCGCCGGCTTCGACTCGGATGACTGCTTCATCGACAAATTTCATGATGTCCTAGTGAGACAAAAAAGCCCCGCATGACGGGGCTTGGTAGTGCGGTTTAAGCAATACCTCAGTTCGATTCTGGGAGTGTGATGCTCACATACTTGCGACGCAGGGGGCCCTTTACTTTGAAGGTGACGTGACCATCTGCCTTAGCAAAAAGGGTGTAATCCTTACCAACGCCAACATTCTCTCCGGGGTGGAACTGAGTTCCTCTCTGGCGAACAATAATGCTGCCCGCACTGACAAGTTCTCCACCGAATCTCTTTACGCCGAGACGTTGGGCGTTCGAGTCGCGACCGTTACGTGAGCTGCCGCCTGCTTTCTTATGAGCCATGAGTCTCTACTCCTACCTTTAACCGTTAATTGCGGTAATTTTGACTTCCGTGAAGTTCTGACGATGACCAGCTTGCTTCATGTGGTGCTTACGTCTGCGGAACTTGAGGATTTTTACTTTTGGATAACGCCCGTGAGCTGTGACGGTTGCCGTTACCTTGCCACCTTCTAGGAAGGGCTTGCCAACCTTGATGGAGCCATCTGCCTCAACGAGGAGGACCTGTTCAAAGTGGACTTCCTGACCGGCTTCCGCAGCCAGTGTCTCAACTTTGAGGGTTTCTCCGAGGCCGACACGATACTGCTTGCCGCCTGTTTTAATTACCGCGTACATATTGGCTGTACTCCAAGGGGGGACTGAAAAACTCGGCATTATAGAGGGTACTTTGGGGGTACGTCAATTTATGTCTTCTAATTAAAACCGAATCAATAAAGGCTGTGTGAGAATTGGTTTGCGGCGTAAATGGTCAAGACACCGGCGGAAATAAGCCCGATCTGTTGTAAAGATTCGAGTGCTGTTGTCTTCTTGTGGAGGCTGGGGATGAGGTCTGCAACTGCGATATAGATGAAGCTTGAGGCCGCAAGAGCCAGAATGTAGGGTAGCGCTCCTTGGATGTGGTTCAGAAAGAAGAACGCAGCCACGCCACCGACGACGGTGGCGAAACTTGAGAAAAGATTAAAAGCCAAGGCGCGAAGCGGGCTGTAGCCACTCTGGAGCAGAATCGCAAAATCGCCAACCTCTTGAGGAATTTCATGAGTGGCGACGGCAATACTGGTGACGACCCCGAGCGGAATATCGGTCATGAACGCGGCTGCAATCAAGACACCATCGACAAGATTATGGATCGCATCACCCATGACAATTAGAGTGCCTGCCGCCTGGTGGAAGT
>CAYFLM010000019.1:0-25022 GCA_964343925.1 uncultured Methylococcus sp. | reverse complement strand
ATGGCTTCATTGCGCTCATCAAGATGATGATTGCACCCATCATCTTCTGTACCGTAGTGCTTGGAATCACCCAGGCCGGCAATATGAAAAAGGTCGGCCGGATCGGTGGAAAGGCGCTGCTTTATTTTGAGATTGTTTCGACCTTTGCCTTGCTGACCGGCGTTGTAGTCATGAAACTGTTTCATCCAGGACAGGCGCTCAAGGTGGACCCTCTCAGTCTGGATCCGGCTCAGGTTGCCTCTTACACCCATTTGGCTGAAAATTCGACCCTGACCGATTTTATCCTGCATCTGATCCCCAAGACCTTTATGGATGCTTTTACAGGGCAGGGCGATCTCTTGCAGGTCGTCCTTTTGGCGATTCTGACCGCTTATACCCTGATTCGTCAGGAGCGATTGGGGCGGCCCGTGTATCTCATGATTGAAGATGCTGCCGGGCTTTTTCTCGCCATGATGCGCACACTCACCAAGCTTGCACCGGTGGGTGCAGCGGGTGCCATGGCCTTCACGGTGGGTAAATATGGCACCTCGGCCATTCTGCCGCTCATAGAGCTAGTATTGTGCTTTTATCTCACCTGCATTGCCTTTGTGGTGCTGGTGCTCGGGATCGTGGCGGCGCTCACGGGATTTAGTATCTTCCGTTACCTCGCATTCATCAGGACGGAGCTTTTCACCGTGTTGGGAACGGCTTCTTCTGAAACCGCGCTCGTCCCACTGATGGAGAAGCTGGAGCGGCTGGGCTGCTCAAAGTCCGTTGTTGGATTGGTCGTCCCGACGGGCTACTCCTTTAATCTGGATGGCACCAATATCTACATCACCATGGCCGCGCTTTTCATCGCAGAGGCATTGAATATCGATCTGACACTGGGTCAAGAGTTGACGTTGTTTGGTGTTGCGATGCTGACTTCTAAGGGGGCCTCAGGAGTCACCGGAGCGGGCTTTGTGACGTTGGCTGCCACTCTGGCGGTCGTACCTGAGGTTCCTGTTGCAGGGTTGACCCTTATTCTGGGGGTAGATCGTTTTATGTCGGAAGCTCGGGCCCTGACCAATTTCATTGGTAACGGTGTGGCCACCCTTGTTGTGGCTCGATGGGAGGGCGAACTCGATCGCTCAGCGCTCAATCGAGCGCTGAGGAGCGAGCCAGATTAGGGATCGTTTTTGAAGGCTTCGACGGGGACTAAAACATGAACCTCATCGCCAACGCCTGGAAGATATTGCGTCAGCCCGAATTCAGAACGTTTGAGTGTCGTTTCAATGTTGGCTGCACAGAGTGGTTTTTTCAGAATGGGATGTTCTCCGCAGTTGAAACCTTGGATTTTAAGGGAGATCGGGCGGGTAACGCCGAGCAGGGTGAGCGCACCTTTGGCTTCAACGGGAAGATCACCCTGAAATACAAAATCACTCGAAGTGAAGACTACTTCAGGGTATTTCGCAACGTTGAAGAAAGCGTCTGACTTCATGTGATCGTCCCATTTCTGAAGGCCCATATCGATGGAGTCGGTCTTGATCACAAAATTGACGCTACCGTGATGCTGAGCACGATCCAGACGGATGACCCCGGAAGTTTCGTTGAAACGTCCTCTCTGCGTGCTGAACCCGAGGTGATTCACCTCGAAGAGGGGTTTGGTGTGATTGGGATCGATGCTAAAACTCTCCTCTCCAGCACGTACTTGAGAACTGCTGAGTGCTAGAAAGACGGCAATCAGTGTTTTTGATGTCATGGTGTATTCCTTGATTTTAGCTAAATCTGCCTTCCTGATAGTCTCGGACGGCTGCCTGGATTTCATCCTGAGTATTCATGACGAAGGGCCCATATTGGACCACGGGTTCGTTTAAGGGTTTCCCCGCCATCAGTAAAACACGGCAAGGTCCGCGGGGTGACAGTTCCACAGAGAGCGCCTCCGGGATGTTGTTCAGAATTGCGAGTTGCCGTTCTTGAACTGAGGTTTCACCTACTGAAATCGCACCTTCATAGACGTAAAGGCAGGCGGTATGGCTTGTTGGAATCGGAATGTTCAGCGGCTTGGAGGTTTCACAGTGAATATCCAGCAGCAGGGGTTCGGTGATCGGACGTTGTATGGGGCCTTGAAGCCCTTGGTAGCCTCCGATCAAAACCTTGATAAGGTGTTCTTCTGAAGTGTGCAGCACCGGAAAGGTATTCGATGCAATATCCCGGTAATCGGGGGTATCCATCTTGTTACGGGCTGGCAGGTTAAGCCATAGCTGAAAACCCTCCAGTCGGCCTTCCTCTTGCTCCGGCATTTCGGAATGGATGATGCCTTTTCCTGCGAGCATCCATTGAAGGTCTCCAGATTCCAGAAGGCCCTCATGTCCGCGATTATCTCGGTGCCGCATGCGCCCGCGAATGAGGTAGGTGATGGTCTCGAAGCCCCGATGGGGGTGATCCGGGAATCCACCGATATAGTCAGCCGCTTCGTCATTTTTAAAGGCATCCAACATCAAAAAAGGATCGAGTCGGGTATGGAGACTGGTCCCAATGACGCGAGTGAGTTTGACGCCCGCGCCATCCGAAGTTTCCCGGCCGGATACGAGGCGCTCGATAGAGCGGTAGATCGAGGGTGGCATGCAGTGAATCCTTTTGATGAACGGCTATTTTAGCGAGCAACAGGGAAGCAGCGGAAATCCCTAATGAAAAAACCCACAGGCACCTTGCGGTCCCTGTGGGTTTTTTTGTTAATTTCAGCAGTTGCCTTAGCCGACTTGTTCTGCGCTTTCGTGCTTTAGACTTTTGACCAGCGCAAACACCAGCATGCCGAGTGCTGCCAACATGCCGACCACGATCAGGGTGACCCCAATATTCATGAAAACCTCCACAAGGTATTGATTGCAGGCATACTTTCGAACACTTTACGGGTTTAGAACAGTCCTAAAGTGCGGGATAAATAGTTAACCAATAAGCAACAAAGCACCATAATGAGACCAACTATTATCGATTCAGTAATTAATGGGTGACTATCAGGGCAATTTAAAGCTGGAGGCCTGTGCTTGCACCGCGTTTGTGCCATCTATGTGTGTCGGACTGGATATGGCCTGGTATGGCGGGTCAAAAAAAGATCCGGCTTCGCAGCAAGACGTCCTCCTATGGGTCCATCGAACATCGCTCTCTGAAACATCAGCACTACAAATACGGCGCCTCAAGCTAGAACATCGGGATCCTGAGGCCGCTCAATTACTGGATGCGATCGGTTGTTTATGCCCGAGAGAGGACTTTAATGATGTCCCCTTTTTTATGGGTATTGATGCGCCGCTGATGGCCGAACAGCGTGCTCATCAAAAATGGACTTATCGCGCTTCGGATCATGCCTTGAGCCAAGGGCGCATGGCAGTGGATCGAAGACAGGGCGGCAGTCGAGGTTGGCATCCGAGGCTTCAGCCCGGATATCCGATACCGCCCCGCGTCAAGGCCTTGGTGGAAGGCCTTCAGATGGCCTTATCAGCCCGGGTCTGGACCCCCCATGTGGAAAAGGAACGGGGCATCCTTTTAGAGAGTTTTCCTTCCGAAGCGCTCTGGAGTGCCAGAACACGGGGTCTCTATTCCGTTTCTATGGTAGATGGGGTCAAAGCCTACAAGCAGCAGCGGGGTCGATGGCTCGAGGCAAGTGAGGTTACGCATCTCGTCCGGACCGTACTTCTGCCGCTGGCTGGGTTTCTGGAAGAGCCCAAGGTCTGGGTGGCTATTGTAGGGCAGCTTATGGAGTGGCTCCTTACCGATTCGAGTTGGCAAGTGCAGGGTCGCTATCAGGGTGGAAAGGGGCTGGATGATGTGGTGGATTCTGCGATCTGCCTACTGATCGCCCTCTGCGCTTCTGAAGGTCGCGCCCATGCCTGGTTTGACCCCGAGCATCCCGAAGATGGTCACATTGCAGGGCCTGGACCGGTAGATCTTTTCATGAGGCCTCCGAGTTGATCAGGACTCGTGCGCCTTACGCTGGTTCATGACCCAACGGTAAATGGGTTCGATGGCGTGAAGGTTCACATAACCGCAATGATCACAGATGCAGGCGCAACAAGGGATCTTGTGGGGTTCTTGAACGTATTCCAAGCCATCCTTGGCAGCGATCAGCTCTACAGCTGCCCGGTCGATATCGGTCACTTTCCATTCTGAACGGCCGCATACCGTGCAGTTTCTGGCAAATTGGCGGAAGAAGTCATAGACGTCTTTCTGACTGATCTCATTGGTTGGAAACATCTGTGCCTCTGTATTGCTGCTTTAGCGGATAAAGTCTAACGGATATTGTCCAGTCCTATCTACGGTACCACCCAGCTCGTGCCCAGCCAGTTGGCTAGCGTCATCAACGTCAAAAAACAGATGAGGCCAATTTGAATCCGGCTATCCACCTTGTCGATCTTTGAAATGGTGGTCTCACGCTCATGATCTTTGGCGTTATGGAGGGTGTTGGATGCCCAGACAAAAGCAATGAACAACAACATATTAGCGATATAACTGGTGTTATAGACCATATCGATGAACGTCAGATAGGGGAGATCCGGTAGATCGGCACGTGAGCCCTGTTGGAGAAAAATAAGGGTAAGAATCGCGGTCGGCGGAAAACCAATTCGGGCATCCCAATAGTTTGCAGACAATGAAGGGGCTGCAAGACTAAGGACCATGACGACAATGAGTGGCACGAAATGCTTAAGGAACGATGCCATAAAAGACTGTCGGTACTTCACGCCGAAGTGTAACTGAGGTCGTGCTTCAGGATTGACTGTATTCTCTTCACCAAAGGTACTTGCGTATTGATGCTGAAAACGCTGAATCTCGAGACCCTGAGTAATGAATCCTTCAAGATCGATAAATTGTCCAAGACCTGAATGTTGGGTGTCAGCGACGAGCGTCAAGGGGATAGAGCCCCGCTGCCAAAGAATTTCGGGGAGTTCCATCACGACGGGTAAGGTCAGTGTGAGAAAAGGGTAGCGTTTGTAATCTTGATGCTGGACATAAAAATGGCCAGAAAATCGAAAACGCTGGTAATAGGACCCATCCTGTTGACGTTGCGGATCGGCATATACCGGTTCAAGTAGGGACTCAAAATCATCAACCCGATTGGCAAAGTTGAGAAATTGTTCGGGTGAAAAGTGATGTTTGATGCGTTCTCTTTCAAGCGCATCTGGCCATCTGAGCCAAACCCAACCATCGACATCGTATGTTTGGGTGGATTGTGTCAGCAGGTAGATATTGTCGATGTAGAGCCCTACTTGTAACGATGTTTTCTCCGTCTTTTCGGATAGGGCTATCAGATGGTCACGTTCATGTTTAACCGTTGAACGCTGGAAGTGATAGCGAATTAAACCCAGTCCCACAAGCAATCCAATCGTCAAAAGTAGAGCAAATAAGCGGCGCTGTCGTTGGGTAAGATTCATTTATATCGCTCTAACATGGCGTCGTATTCTGGAAATCCCAGTACGGACTGAAGTGATTCGAAGGGCAGAATGCCCGAAGCGGGTGTCCCTTGCTTGATTTCATTTAATGCGGCCTGCATTGCATGAATGGCGCTGCTAAGTAAAGTCAGGGGATAGGCCGCAATCTTATAGCCCATGGCTTCGAGCGTCTTTGGCGGAAATATTGGCGTCTCTCCATATTCCAGCATGTTAGCCATCTTAGGTCCTTCAACCGTGGAACAGAAACGCTCCATCTCCCGATGTGTTTTAGGCGCTTCAAGAAAGAGGATATCGGCACCGAGTGCACGAAAGGCTTCCATGCGATAGAGGGCTTCATCTAGGCCTAGAGTCGCTCTGGCATCGGTCCGCGCCATGATCAGGATGTCAGCGCCTTCCTCTTTGGCATCGACCGCCGCCCGGATTCTTTTGAGGGCTTCATCTCGTTCGACCACTTCTTTCCCTCGGGTGTGGCCACAGCGCTTGGGCGCGAGTTGATCTTCAATCATGATGCAGGAGAATCCGGCTCTGGCATAACTTTCGACAGTTCGGCGAACATTTGCCACATTGCCATATCCCGTATCGCCATCTCCAATGACAGGAATGGATACGGCTTCAAGAATGGCGCGCCCCTGATCGAGAATCTCTCCCACGGAAATCAGGCCGGTGTCCGGGCAAGCCAAACGCGCGGCAGCAACCCCAAATCCACTCATAAAGGTCAGGGGAAAGCCCGATTGTTCGATCAGCTTGGCGGAGAGCGCATCGAAACAGCAGGGCATGGTGAGAAAGTCTGGCGACTCCAACAGGATTTCCAGCTGCGCTCGAGCAGTCATGGTGACTTCTCCGGATTCAAGGCCTGAGCAGAATTTAGAGTCGTATCTTTGGTATGGGGTAATCCGAACATTTTATAACGTAGGGTATCGATGAGAATGGGCAGGGTTGCGAGCGTGAGGGAAGAATAGCCTCTTCGAATACGACTCCAAATCTGATTTGAAAGCGAATCACCCCCGAGCGATTGAGAGGCGAGCATCAGGCTTTCTATGCTCTCCAGAGCCCAACGGGAATGACCGCGGGATAAATTATCGATGCTGAGATGCAATTCAATGATCTTGGGGTCAAGTTTCAGGGATCTCAGGACATCAATCACCCGAAGATAATGCTCTCCAAGTCCACTGGTTTCGATCGCGAGATTAAGACCGATGAGTTCTGGCCAATAACGCTCGGAGCATAGGCCCATCGCCAAAAGGAGGCAAGGCAGGTGAAATGCCGACTCCCTAAAAAGAGGGTCATCGGCAAACTCAGGATCCCCGATCGAAGGGAGCTTAAGGTGAAGCTGATGCATCAATGCTCTATAGATGTGCGGATGATTCTGTTCGAGCAGCCCATCACCGATTTCCTCAAGGTGGGTTTTAGCAAGCAGTCTTCGGTCAAGCGTATGTCGATCCGGTAAGTGGGCACTCCAGAGCCAAGCGCCGTCACAGAGAATAGCCGGGGCCCATTGTCGGATCAGCCATTGGCAAAAGGAGAGATCTCGCTTCAACGGAGTCGGCTTTTGGCGATACCGATCGAGCGATTGACGGTGGGCTGTTTCGAGGTGACTTTCCAGAATCTCCGCACTATAGCGAGTGGGTAGGTGTCTCGAAAAACCAAGGCGATTGAGCCAGTTCGCTTTGCGAAACAGACTTTCGAGGTATTCCATGGCGGATGCCGGCGCCTCCAGCGTCGATTCGAGTTGAACAAGCGTCTTAAACAGGGTCCTCTTGGATCGTATGTTCATGGGTCTGGCCCTGGCCCTGGCCCTAGGCCGTTCGCTCTGACTCTTCGCCAGGATCTTTAATGGGTGATGGCTCCGTACGGATTGGCGTGGATTCTGGATCCAGGCCCTCAAGGTTTCGAGTTCTTCGGCACTAAAGATGCCAAACATGGGCCCCCCGAATGCAAGCAGTTTGAGTAAGGGGCTTGCCTCTGGATCTCCTGGAACAATCCAGTGGGAGGCTCTGAGGTGTGCCAATAACGGTGTCCCTTCAAAGGGTTCTGCATTGAACCATTGATCGAGTGTTCTATCGCCCACCTGAAGGTTTGCGTGGTACCCCTTTGCAAAGCGCCTTTTATCCTGCATGAGCTCAATCAAGGCCATTTCAGCGGTGACCGTTTTTGACTCTTGCTGGATGAGTGCGCGAAATTCGTTTTGGTAGAGCTTGTATCCGCGTTCAATTCTTTTTCGGTCGGCGCCTTGAGCCACCGCCTCTGTGTAGAGGTGCCGGCACTCATTCAGAAGTTTAAGCTTGAGGCTGCAATGTGTTTTCGATTCCCAGCTAGCAGGAGATCGATGGAGATAGGCGAGCGTTACACCCAAGATTTCGAGTTCCAACTGAGCCGGACGATGCAGGAGATAACGCTGTAAATGCGAAAACCTCAAAGCCGCATCATCGAGTTTATCGTTAGGCTTTAACGTAAAGGCATGACGTGCGCGAATGTAATCCAGAGCTAAAGGATGGGGCGTATCGGGAGAACCGAGGCTTCGATCATAGAGTTTTGCGAGACGAAGGGCGAGAGGACTTTCCGCGGATCGAGGCGGTACAATGCGGCTTATCCAGATGAGTGGATAGGTTTCTGAAGGCTCCAGTCGGAAGAATGTTTCTGCCCCAGAACTCGATCCCTCTAGTGTTTCAAGGTAAGGCTGTCCCCAGTCTTCAGGACCCCAGGGACCCGCTTCGATTTGTATTGCACTTAGCTGTGTGCTGAACCAGAGATCCAATGGTTCCCATTCCAAGTCATACATCTGAGGTTTGGAGAGGGCCTCCAAACAATGAAAGAGTTCACTCATGAGCGTATGCGGCTTTTCTCAAATACGGTCCCCCCGACCACAAGTAGGTCGAGACCCGAGCCCATAAAGACACCAAATAGATCTTCCATGCTGTGCACAATGGGCTTTCCCATCACGTTGAAGCTCGTGTTCAGTAGAATGGGACAGCCGGTCTTCGCGTGAAATGCCTTAAGCAAGCGATAAAACTCAGGACTCCTTTTCTCCGTCACCGATTGAAGACGTCCGGTGCCATCGACATGCACAACACCGGGGACCTTGTCGCGTACCTCAGATCGAAAGCGCAGTGTCCTCTCCATGTATGGGGAATCTTGATAATGTATGAAATAGGTTTCGCCATGCTCGGCGAGGATTGAAGGGGCATAGGGACGAAAAGCTTCCCGAAACTTGATGTCGGCATTGATTCGATCCTTGATGGTTTGGCTTCTGGGGTCAGCCAGGATTGAGCGATGACCCAAGGATCTTGGCCCAAACTCGGAACGCCCTTGAACCCAGCCCACGACAGCGCCCTCTGAAAGTCGGTCAGCGACAAAATCCGTTAGTGCTTCAGGGGAAAGCTGTCGATAGGTAAGGCCTGAATGGATTTTGAACCGCTCAATAGCGTCTTCTGAAAGGCAACTACCGAGGTAAGGGGAAAGGGCTTCATCTAGTGAGGGCAGAGTACCAAAGCGCTTCTGATGAGCGAGAAAGGCTGCACCGAGTGCCGTGCCGTCGTCAGCAGGTGCCGAGGGAACATGGAGTTGAGTGAACGGGGTCTGATTCAGGATTTCCCCATTGGTGGATGAGTTCAGTGCGCAGCCACCCCCGAGAATGAGGTGATCCGCCGGATAGCGTTCATGAAGCCGTGAGAGCAGTTCTGTGACGATTTCAGTAAAAAAGAATTGACCGGTATGTGCGAGATCGGCCACGGACTCGGCGGGCTCTCCAGGCTTTCTTCGATAGCCATCTATGCGACGCAAGTGTTCGAAGAACCGGTTTCTGTCCATGGAGAGACCAAGTCCTTCGACCTTGAAGAGATTGCGAAAGAGCGAAAGTAATTTGTGGTTGATCCGACCATAGGGCGCAAGCCCCATGACCTTCCATTCCTCTCCCTGAAGCCAATCAAAGCCGCAAAGTTCGGTGAGCTTCATGTAAAAAAAGCCGAGACTTGCCGGTCCCTGTTGTTCCTTGATGAGCTTCAAATGACCGTCCTCAAAACTGAAGAAAGCCATGGAACC
The DNA here is from genome assembly GCA_964343925.1 of uncultured Methylococcus sp. Taxonomy (GTDB): domain Bacteria; phylum Pseudomonadota; class Gammaproteobacteria; order Methylococcales; family Methylococcaceae; genus UBA6136. The sequence goes on along the minus strand of CAYFLM010000019.1, from coordinate 15,582 downwards.
TCTTTCTCCATAGGAATCGATGACGGCACCCGCAGCATGCTTCATTGGGGATCCATGGGCTGCAATCGCGGCATGGGAAAGATGATGAGGGAAATAGTGAAAGCGGACCTTAGCCTTAGGAAATGACTGACGCAAAAGTCTGGCAAGGTTGAGGCCACTTCGCATGAGCGCATGATGTTGAGAGGCCTGCATATAGTTGAGTTCCCAGGTCTCAAGACAGGCCGTCAACTGTCGGCCCTGATAATTTCGTATGGAACGAGGCGTCAGCCAACCGAGATGCCTTGCAAGATGCTCATAGAGCGGGCGTCTTAGGTTCCAGTTCATGGCGACATCGAGTGATTCGAGGCCGGGCGCATGGGTTCTCAGGAGTTCAGGCAGAAAAATTGGGTTATCGGCCTCGCAGTTGATGGCGCGCTTGTATTGCAGGGGTCGTTCCAAGGCTTCCGCAAAGAGCACCTCACCTTCACCTGAAAGGAGTGCAACCGCCGGATCGTGGTAGGTTGTGCAAAGACCGAGTGTATAGTGGGACGCCGTGGTAGCCATCTGCATATTGTTCTGGGGAGGGAAATACTTTATACCTCAGGGAACGATCATGATGCATTTACGGTTTTGGCCGAACGTTTTTTTTGCCAGACGGTCAGAGCCTTTAAAATTGATGGACTCCTTGCACATTTCATCCGAATCTCCCTTAGCAGAAGCTCGAACCTCCTGGTTTTGGATGGGCTTTATCCTTGCTTTATTGCTTCCAACCCTCAATCTCGCGTTTCTTTTGAGCGGGCCTGAAGCGCTGACAAAGGTTTGGCTTTGGGCGGTTCCTTTGGCCCTCCTCATAGGCCTCGATCAATTCGGACCGAGAGAGGTCCGGAGGGTTCCTGAGAAAATCCCGACAGTATTCTTTGAGGGAATCTTGTATCTCCTAGTACTACTCCAAGTCGCCAATATCTTTGCCTTGGGTTTTTTTGTTCGGGATCTTGGCGAGATATTTCATGGGGACTATCTTTTTCTGATCGGTAATTTATTGGTCGTCAGAATTTTGGGTGGAACCAACGCCTGCTGTTCTGTCATTGCGCCGGCCCATGAGCTTATTCATCGGAAAAGCCGCTGGCAGCGCTGGCTTGGACGGGCGTTGCTGATGAGTGTGTTTCATGACCCTTTCTATGTTACCCATCGGCTCGGGCATCATTTGCAGTTGGGTGGAGAGGGCGATCCCTCAATGGTTCGCGATCACGAGGATTATGAAAGGTTTTTTAGGAGAACGCTTTGTGATCAGTGGGGGCTAGCCTGGTCGATGAAGCCTCGAACGACGTTGTTTGGCATTACCTTAAGTGTGCTTTATGCGGGGATTTTCTATAGCGTATTCGGGGCGCTTGCACTGTTCATGCTGGTCTATCAGTCCGTGGTGGCCATCCGTTTGCTGGAGGCTGTGAATTACTTTCAGCATCTCGGACTTTCAAAGCAATCTGGGCTTTCCGAGCATACCGCTTGGCACTGCGACCGTGCAGTCAGTCTCTATCTGTTTTTGGGATTGTCACGCCATGCAGACCATCATCGCCACCCTCAAAAAACCTATTCTCAACTGGAAGAAGAAGGCCCGGGGCCTCTCTTGCCTGGGGGTTATCTGTGGACGGCGATCTGGGTTAAAAATGCCAGCCGCAACTATCGGCGAAGGGTCAATGACATGCTCGGCATCGCGGCCTGAGCATGAGCCCGTTCACGTTTGAGTTGTTCGTAAAAGTGGAGGACATCTTCACGGGCCTCCTCCCGATGTTCAAAGGCGTGGCTCCCCCCTTCAAACAGGCGGACTGTGGCAAAGGGTTCGAGGCGATCTCGGGTCTCAAAGTTATTGAGCCTTTTATCACCGGCATCAAGAAGTGCCAAGATGGGTAGGTCGGGATTGAGATCCTTGTAGGCTTCGTAGGCCTCTGCGTCCTGATAACTAAAAGTGAATCGTTCCTGGCTGCGCTTGATCTTGAAGGTTCCAGCGAGTTCTTTCAGTGTTTTCCAAGGTTTCAGCGACGGATTGATGAGGATTGCGGCACCATCAAACCAGTTGGCGCATTGCCAGGACCAGAATCCCCCCAGAGAAATCCCAGTGAAGATGATCGGTGTGTCAGAGAGGCGGTCATCGAGGTGAGTCTGAATCGTGGCTCTAAGGTAAGTCTCGGCGTCAACCGGGTGAAAGGGATAATTGAGACCGATGACTTCTTCATCCGGAAAGAGGTCTTCAAGAAACTCGGTATCTTCATTGGGCGTGGCGTCGGCATAACCGTGGAGTACAAAAAACACAGTCCATGATCCTGTAAGCAGAATGATGGCAAATTATACCCTTCCGAATCCTCTTGGGCGCTCAGGGGGTCCAGGCAAAACCGACATAGGCTTGAAACGGCGGGCTGGTGGCGGTAAGACCTGCTCCGGCATTACCGTAGAGTGCAATGTGGTCATCTAGCGTCCAAATGAATCCCCCACCTGCAATCACCGGGGTGATGTCCACGGAACTGGAGGATGCGGTGACTGTGTAGTTTTCAGGAACAAGCACATTCTTATCACGACATTGGTCAATGGTTTCGTGTGCATGCCCAGTTGAACAGACGAGCCTAACTTTCGTGACTTCTGTGGTTTTTGTAAATCGACGTGGAGCTTTAGGGAGGGCCCCACCGTTATAGGTGCCGTTCACGAATAAAGCAAAGTCCTCGAAGATGTCCCGTTGTAATGCCCATTGACCGACAAATTGCCAGATGTTCTGACTCAGATCATATTGATCCTGGATACGCTGCGCCCCTACGTTGTACTCAAGGCCAATATCGTAGGGGAGTGAATGGTCGAAGTTCAGTGTAAAGGTCGGTTGAGTCGTTCCAGCATATGCGGTGGAAGCCATCCAAGGTGTCTGAATGGAGGCTTCAAAGCCCGCAGCAGGGATAAAGTATTCCTCCCACTCATCCCAAAAATGAATCTTGGTATCAAAGGTGAGGGGGCCCGATCCTGCGGTAACGCTTCCCCCTGTCTGGACAACCAAGGCCTCGTAAAACAACCTGAGCTCGACATCATCTAAGAGGCCATAGCGGAAAAAGAAGGTGCTCGAATAAGTTGGGGCACTGCTGACACTATCGGACTGATAGTTCATCGTCATCGTTTCAAGATAGAAACCCCCTTGAGGCAAGGTAAATGCACTGTTGGGGTAATTGGCGAGATCTGGACCAGGGTCGCGAATATCCAGAGGTTTCTTATTTTTGTCTTCAGGGTCTTCGTTAAAGAAGTTGTCTTTTGAAGAGTCGCCCTCCGTGACCTGATCGAAATTCCAGACGAGATTGCCCTGGAAAGCATTGAATACCATATTGCCGCTATAGGTTCCCCGATAACCGACTTCCATTTTGAAGGCATCGGTCATCTGTCCCGTGAGGCCAAGGTTGAATAGACCCGCGCCGGTATTGGCATTACTTTGGGCCCCCCGAATCTGATAGCTTTCGCTGATTCCCTGATAGGTCAATGTCGCATTGGAGACGGGTTGATAGAGCATCTCCCGAAGACCAATTGCCGTGCTGGCGGTCCAGTCAACGCCCCATTGCTGCCATTGATAGTCATAGCGGGTCTGGATTCTCGTGGCGACAAAATTCCCGCTGTAATCGGGTGAAGTAATTTGAAAGGACCCAAGCGAAAGGCCCCGCTCACTGAAACCATCGGTAAGATCGCTCACGGATTGGAGAGAAATTATGGGGGTGAGACTATGCCCGCCGCCATAGTCGACCTTCCAATCCCCTAAGATTTCTGCGGTGATGAGTCGTGCTGTGGTGTTGCTCGTCGCCGTACCAATAGCGGTGGGATTAGAGAAGTGAAGAGGGCCTTGCGTGTAGCCCACCAATAGCCCTAAACGCCCTGTTTTTCCAACGGCAAGATCGCCATAGAGCCCCAATTGCCAGAGCTGGGCGCTGATGGTGCCCAAGGTATTGTTTCGGGTGCCTCCGGCACCGATATATCCGGCAGTAAAACCCAGGTTCAGATTATCCGTAACAGCAACGTCAGCCCCACCCATGAAGCCTTGCGAGTGCTGTGAAAAACCATCGGCATTGCTGTTGCCCTCCACACCGCCGAAATTTCCGACACCGCTCATCCAGAAGTGAGAAGACCGATCGGGTCCGCTCCCGCCTTGGGTGGCGCTGAGCCCCATCCTTGCATAGACGGGGTTCCATGCATCCGTGACGGTGGCATAGAGAATTCCAGGCGCCTCTGCGTACAATTCTCCATCCAGCTGATTCAGGGTTTGGTAGATCTGATTTGGGCTAATTTGGTAAAGCCTGTTCAGGTCGGCATAGAGCTGACCAGTCGAATTCGGTATGGCGCGATCCAATATCGTTCCTATCAGCGCTTGATTTTTTGTTCTGGCGAGGTCTCGGAAATAGTGGTCTGGATACAGGGTCAACAACAGCGAGTTATCAGAGACGTAAGTCAAGGTATAGATGTCTTCACTGGGTAAACCATGGACCAGGACGTTATTGAAAGCACCATGAATTGCGCCGCCATTTTCGCTTTGAATGAGAGTGTAGGTGGTCTTGAGATTAGTGCCTGGTCCGATGGTCACGCCGCTTGCATCAATCGCTAGGGTCGTCGAATGCGTGAGGGTCGGGGGGTTGGTCAAATACAGTTGACCACGGTCCAACATTAATTGTGTGTTATCGAAATTACTGATTTTGAATCGAAGAGCAGTACTATCATCCGCCGGCGTGAATGTGCCGCCGAGTGTCAGGGTTTGACCCGATGCAACCGAAGCCACGCTCCCAATAGGAAATTCAGCCATTGATGCAATGACGCTGGTAATGCTTGGGGATGAGCCTCCAATCGAAGCATCGATGGGGGTGCTGCTGACATCAATGGTGCCTTTGCTCGATATGTCACTCTTGATGATGCCAGCGCCATAGAGGAGAGCATCGGACTCTAACGTCAGTTTTTTTTCAAGTATGGCCCCCATCGGGACACCGAGTGACCCAAATGTACTTGTTCCGGTTACGGTTCTAATGGTGGTCGGGTCGTGTGATTGAAAAGTGCCCGATGTCAGAACACAGTTTGATTCGATGAACTCTGTAAGTGTGGCTGGTGTTCCCGACCAACAATCTCCAGCAACTGCAACGTTGGATTCGAGTGAAAACGCAAAGCCCACTAGGGCGTAGAGTGAAAGCGAGCGTAGTTTTGGCTTTTGCAGCTTTTTATTCAAACTGTAACCTCAGCCAAACACTCGGTATGATCTTGAATTATCGGGATTAGAGATTATAACGAACCTCATTTCCTAGGAAGGAATTTTGATAGGTGCACGTTGGCAAAAACATGGGCTTTCTAGATAAGACGATTAAACCCACCCTTCTGATCATGGTGTTGGTTTTGACGAGCTGCGTTTTACTGCCAGCTTCCGTCGCCGTGATTGACTACTACGATTATGGCGCCTCACCCTCTACTTTGCGTCTCTTGCCTGAAGCTCAGGTGCATGTGGAGGATCTTAGAGTTGAGGTGCTCTCGGGAGAAAAGAAGCCCGGATATGTGGGGCATGCCGAAGATGGGTTTGGTGATCGAAGGACGGTCACCAATACCGATGGGTGTCCCTTGCCTCACACAGTTCATTCAACTCAGCATTGCAAAACCTTTGCTGAAAGCCTCAAGGCCCGTTTGGTTGACATCGGGATGGGGCCAGATACCTCAAAGGGTAATCTGTTTATTTTGATTAATGAGTGGCACACGGATGCCGTTTCCGGTGTGAGGCTGACTTATGATCTCTCAGCTGTCTATACCCGCGAGGGCCACGTTGTGGAGAGGGCCCATATCAAGGGGCAGGATGAACCTGTCGATACTGAGAGGATTGGTGCCATCCACTTTTCAAATCATGAGCGGGCTGAAGCCGAATTGAGTCGTATCCTTGTGGGGCTGCTGGATGCGCGTCTTAAGCAACTTATTGCAGGAAATATGGAACAGTCCATCCGGCAGATAAAAACAACACCACTCTTGGTGCGTTAATTCACTATTCGACAACGTTCCTTTGATGTCTGACAGATGCCCAGAGTGAGAGCAGAATGATGCCGAGGCCGATCCCACCGATCATAAGATCCGGGATTTTCTGGAAGAGCGTGAATAACATCAAGATGGCGAGGGCACCTATCGCGTAATGCGCGCCATGCTCTAAAAAAAGAAAATAATCCAATGTACTTTTCTTCACCATGAAGAGCGTCATTTGGCGAACGACCATGGCTCCAATCGTCAATCCTATCAGTATGATCACAATGTCCTGACTCATGGCGAAGGCCCCAATCACGCTGTCGAGTGAAAACGACATGTCGAGTACTTCGAGAAAAATGAAGGCATCCAAGCCACGTCTTGTTCGATCCTGTGGGTGTTCCGAGTCCAAGACTTCAGAAATACTTTTAATGAACAAAAACAATACGACGCCGACAAGACCTGCAACCACTACGGGCTGTTTTTGTTCTGGACGGAGAAAGCTCTGAAGGGTAATCAGGGTCACTAAGGCAAAAGCCACCTCTATGGAAGCGATCTGCCCCAGACGGATTAGCCTTCGTTCAAGCCAGGCAATCCAATGAATTGATTGACTGCCTTGAAAAAAGAAGGAAAAGAAAAGCATCAGCAGGTACATGCCCCCAAAAGCCGATATCTGATGTTGGGCCGCTCCGATGTGCTGAGCGTAAAGCTCAGGTTGATGGGCTGCCATTTTGGCAACCTCACCCACAGAAAGACCACTGGTAAAGGACACGATACCGAGCGGCAATAACATACGAACACCGAATACGGCGAACAGCATGCCCCAGGTGAGAAATCGTTTTTGCCACTTTAGGCTCATGTTGCGGAGGATGGTCGCGTCCACTACGGCATTATCGAAGGACAGCGCAACCTGCAGCAGGGCCAGGAGAAAGGCGACTGTTAGCCCGTCCAGTCCTGCCCAGAAATAGGCAATAGTCAGGCCGATGGCCGTAATGATCAGGGAGGGACTAAAGAAAATCATGTTTTGCAATCAGAGGTGATGTATTCGTGGATCCAAATTATACGAAACTCGCTAAGATCCATGGCCTGTGCAATCCTTTCAGCGAGGTGCTGTAGAACTTTGCTGAAATCTGATTAAATTCGTGGGTATTTTTATCTAGCACCTTAAGTTTGATGTTTCCCCTTAATCATCTTTACCTCCTATTCAGATGGCACATACCCAACAACTTCATCATCACTGGATTCGACGTTTAGCTCTTCCTGCTTTAGGTGTGGTCTTTGGTGACATAGGAACAAGTCCTCTTTATACCTTTCGTGAATGTCTTCGCGTTGCCGGCGGAGATCCCAGTGATTTCAATGTTTTTGGAATCCTATCCCTGGTGATTTGGGCCATTACGTTTGTTGTAACGTTCAAGTACGTGACCTTCATTATGAGGGCGGATAATGACCGGGAAGGTGGCATCATGGCCTTGCTGGCTCTGGTGTTGGAGGGTCATCATAAGGGGCGATACAGCCGAAGACTGGTGATTCTCGCAGGTCTCATTGGCGCCGCACTTTTCTATGGAGATGGGGTGATTACTCCAGCAATTTCCGTACTGAGTGCCATTGAAGGGCTCTCTCTTATCACGCCAGCCTTTGAACCCTTCGTCGTCGTGATCGCGCTGAGTGTGATGGTCGGTCTTTTTGGGATTCAGAAACACGGCACGGCGGGGGTGGGTAAATGGTTTGGCCCCATCATGCTGATCTGGTTCTGTGTCTTAGGTCTGGTTGGGATTGACCGCATTATTGAGGTTCCCAGAGTCCTGGTGAGTTTCAATCCCTGGTATGCCATTCATTTTGTCTTGGAACACCCCGGAGCAACCTTGATGGTATTCGGTGCCGTTGTGTTGGCAGTAACGGGTGGTGAGGCATTGTATGCAGACATGGGACATTTCGGAATCAAACCGATTCGTGCAAGCTGGTTTGCCCTGGTCTATCCCTCATTGGTGCTCAATTATCTCGGTCAGGGAGCGCATGTGCTGGCTTATCCAGAAGATCGGCATAACCCGTTTTTTCTGATGTTCCCCGATTGGGCGCTAGTCCCCATGGTGGGGCTTGCAACCGTTGGGACGGTCATTGCCTCACAGGCTGTCATCTCAGGCGCATTCTCCCTGACACAACAGGCCTTCTTGATGGGCTATCTTCCGAGACTGAAAATTGAGCATACCTCGGAAACAGAGCGCGGGCAGATCTACCTTCCAGGTATTAATCGGTGGTTAATGGTCGGTGTGATTGTTCTGATCCTTTTGTTTGAGTCTTCTTCCAAATTGGCTTCTGCATACGGTATCGCAGTCACCGGTACCATGTTGATGACGACTCTCCTTTTTTATGTGGTGGCAAGACATCGTTGGCTTTGGCCTATGTGGAAGATCTTGCCATTGGTGCTTTTTTTCGGATTCGTGGATTGTGCATTTCTGGGATCCAATTTGCTTAAGTTCATGGATGGAGGGTGGTTACCCCTCCTGATGGGGGCCTTAGTTTTCACCATCATGACGACCTGGTATGAAGGTATGCTGGTCTTGCGCAGAAGGATCAGCCACCTCAAACGTGATATTCCGCAGTATTTGGAAACCGTTATCCCGACGGTTTTGAGAGTACCCGGAACGGGTATTTATCTCGTGGCGCCTGGGGAGGGTATTCCTGGGGCCTTAAGGAAAAACGTTAAACACAACAAGAGTCTTCACGAGACGGTGATCTTTCTCACCCTCATGGTGACCCACCATCCACGGGAAAAGCCGCTGCAGAGATTTCATGTCCAAGATCTTGGGGCAGGTTGTTTTCATGTGACGGCTGACTATGGGTTTATGGAGGTACCGGACGTCAACGTGATGATCAAACGTTGGAAACGCCATAACCTCGTGCCATTCGATGATGAAGACATTACCTATTTTGTGAGTCGTTTTAGGCCTATCGCCACGGAGCGGCCGGGTCTTGCCATATGGCGAGAGAACCTTTTTATTGTCGTACTGAGGAATGCAGCGTTGGTGGCTGATTTCCTGAGTATTCCGCCTGACGATGTCGTTGAAATGCACACACAGATTGATATCTGATGATCGTGTCACGTCATGGGGCTTGATGCGATATAGCGCATGAAAATTCGATGGGGGCTAGGGGCTAGCCTGCTGCTCCTAGCCTCTCTGAGTTTGTGGGTAAAAGCCGACGATAAGCTTATCTCTCCGCCGATCTCCGTCGACGGGCCTGAAAAGCCGATGGCGGAGCAGAATCCTGAATTGGAGCGGCTTGAGAATAGGCCCAGACGCTCCTTAAGTGCCTGGGCATCCACACGACGTGACGAACTCGCCAATACGGCAGCCTGGGATTTACGTCAGGATATTACGCTCCACAAAATTCTAGACCTTCCCAGTTGGGCTTCCTTGACCGTGGAAGAGCGGGTGCGGTTCGAGGATTACAATACCCCCTGGATCAAGGACACGTCGAAGGGACAATATTCCTTTCCAATCCAGTCAGTGGTTTGGGGAGAAATCAGGCCAACTGACACGTTTCGCTTGGGTGCTGAATTTTGGGATGCCCGACAATATGGGTCCTCAGATCCCAACAGTTTGACCAATGCGATGGTCAATGCCGGAAACTTTAGTCAGATCTACGCGGCCTGGATCAATCGTGATCTCTTTGACATTCCGGTCGACTCTGAAACCAAACTGGGTCAAATGATCATCAGTCTTGGAAGTTCACGTATTGTGGGGCGCTATGCGTTCCGTAACGATCAGCAGTCTTTCGTAGGCTTACAGCAGCGATTCAGGGAGAAGACAGGTGATTGGGAGTTGACGCTCTTTGCTACCACGCCGGAACAACTTCTACCGAGCAGCAAGCAGGGTTTGCTCCACAATAACGTGGTCTGGAATCGCCCGGAAACCAACAGTATTTTTACCGGTGGATTTTTCACCCGTCGATTACCTGAGCGCCATCATAGCGAACTCTATCTCTACTATCTTTCTGAACCAACGCTCCAACCCATTAGTCGCGTGCTTTTTACGCCCGGGATACGTTTTTTTAGAGAGCCTACCCAAGGGACTTGGGATTACGAATTGGAAACCGTAGGGCAGACCGGGACACGGTCCTTGGTTAACAATGCCATCCCCAGCAGTGTTGGAGCTATCATGGTACATGGCCAGATGGGTTATACCTTCGATGCCCCTTGGAAACCGAGGCTGGTTGCACAGTGGGACTTTGCCAGTTCGCACTTTGATCCCCTCTATGGTCTCACCGTATTTGAGTTTGGCCCGACCGGCATTCTGGGGTTTTTTGCAAGGACCAACATCATGAGCCCAGGGTTCAGAATGGTTTTTGAGCCCGGCCAAGATCTTTTCATGTTCGTTTCTCATCGCAACTGGTGGCTTGCCGATCCGGCTTCGACTTCAGGATGGGTTGCAGCAAATCTTTCCGATCCAGCAGGCCGATCAGGGAAGTATATTGGGGAGACGGTCGAACTTTCAGCGCGGTGGGATGCGCATTTCAATCTGTCCTTCCAGGCGGGCTATCAGGTACTCATGAAGGGTGCGTTTGCAGAGAATGCCCCAGGGGCGCCTTCGGATCACAGCAATGTCAATTATGTCTATGTTCAGTCTGAATTCAGGTTTTAAGCCTGAAGATGCCTCAATCATAGGCAGGCCTTGGTGATACTCGATAGAATTCAGTCAGTGTCATCATTTTGAATTTTTTTGAACCCGTTCATGATTTTTAATGTTTGGATTAATTGGATCTACAGCCTCACTAATGTTGAGGTGGCACTCTCCTTCATTCTTCCTCTACTGATCTTTGGATGTGGCGGATTAACCCTCTTCAAACGTTATTTCGAACATCGTCTCTCGCTGGGACTTGAAACGAATGAAGCGCTTAATTTCTTTGCTCAATGCGTCGGTGTTGCCTATGGCATTCTTGTCGGTTTAACGGCAGTTGCCTGCTGGGATAATTTTGAGGAAGTTGAACGAATTATTAGTGCAGAAGTTTCGGCGTTGAATGATTTTCATCATCTGACCTACGCCGTTAAATCGACTTCGGGCGACACAATTAGAGCGCTGAATGTCCGTTATCTAGAGGATGTTATCGAGAAGGATTGGCCGAGTGCCCAACGCGGAGAGTTCGTTCACGGAAGTACTGGGACTTTCCGAGATATCCGAGAGGAGCTTTACCGGATGAATCCCAGTGGAGCCAAAGACGAGCGCATCTTTGCCGAACTTGTGGAAAGCTTCCGCTCACTCTCGCTTATCCGCCAAGATCGTATCAACCATTCCCTTGAGGATGCTGTTCCTGGCGTATTCTGGTACGTATTATTGATAGGAGGTTTGATTACCACCTTTATGATTTTCTTTGTGCACATGCCCTCCATGCTGGTGCGTTACATTCTGATGGCGAGCTATTGTCTGATCATAGGGTCGATGTATTTTTTGATTGCCGTGATTGATCACCCATTCAGAGGCGAGGTCCATGTCAATGCTGAACCCTATCGGAATTTGCTTACCGAGATCAAACCCCCTCAATAGCCCATTGCTTTTTACCTTCCTTAAAGACCTTAACAAGCTTATGAAGACCCAGCGAAACCCTTTTTTAGCTTCATTTTTCACATGTGGAATCCTGGCGTTATCAGCCTGCTCCAATCAACACTCGCAAAGTGATGCCATGACCAATGGGAGTCCCATGATGCGGATGCGGTCCCCTGCCATGCAACGGCAGATGGAGGAGAAGATGGACGCCTATCGTGCACAGCAGATCCAAAATGCACCGGTTCCTGCTGCAGGGGGTACGGCCACCTACTCACAGTGGGCAAGCCAAAATAGCAAACAGGTTCATCCGACGGATGCAAAGTTTGATGAAGCCAAGAAAGACTGCGCCAAACTATTCAAAACGGGCAGCAATCAATATTCCAACTGTGTCATGAAACTCATGGAGTGACCTAGTTCAGGTTGATCTTCTCTCCACTTACTCAGACGACTATGACTAATTTTTTTGATATTTACTGGATTTACGATCTTCCCAACGGGTTGCTCGGGTTCGGAGTTATCCTTATTTATGTGGTGATTGCCATCCTCGGGCTTTTCCTAACCCGTGATTGGATTTATCGAACACTCTGGACCAGCGTTGAGACCAACGAAGCCACCAACGGGATTATTTCGGCCTATGGGGTTTTGTACGGACTTTTACTCGGTCTTGTAACAGTGGCCGCCTGGGAAAATTTCGATGACTGTGATGAGATCGTGTCAAAGGAATCCGCATCGGTAGCCTCACTCTATCGGGATGTCAGTGCCTTAAAGCCTCCGTTGAAAGGTGAAATGCAACAAATCCTGAAAGAATATCTGGAGGATGTGATTGAGGTCGCTTGGCCTGCTCAGCGCGATGGGGTCATCAAAACGAGTGGCACGCATATTCTTTCAAGATTGCACGCAGCCTTGGGTCGCTATGAGCCGAAAGGTTTGGCGGATCAAGCGCTGTATGAAGAGTCCCTGACGGCTTTTAATCGACTGTCTGAAGCTCGGAGGCTTCGCGTTGAGTCGGTTTCTGTAGGCATTCCGGCGGTATTCTGGGTGATTATCGTGATGGGGGCTGTGCTGCATCTTCCCCTCATCTACCTGTTGCACACACCTAAATTTTCTACCCATCTCTTCGTCACAGTGATTTACTCCACCTTCATGGGTTCCATCATTTTTCTGTTGGTTACAGTGGATAATCCCTTTAGAGGCGAAGTGAGTATTTCTTCCGATTCATTCTTGCATGTCCTCAATAATCTGGCCGAGTATGACCCGGTAGATTTGAAACGAGAGGCCGTTAAATCGCATTAGAAATTTAAACTCAAAAAAGCGGCGACGTCCTATTCGGTACGCCGCCCAAGTAAGGGACCGAGAGAAGTCCTGAGACACAACGCAACAGGAATAATTCAGCAAACGCTGTGCCATTCTCGGTAAGCCATTCGAAAGCGCCCAGAGATAAAGACTTCAAAGCCTAACCGTTCGGGCTTTGGCGTCTTGCGGCACGGTTAGCCATCAATGAAAGTCGCCGAAATCCCACAACAAACGTGTGATTTGCCGCATTCAGGGCTTTATGAGGGGTAGCTGCGCCTCAACTGCTGCCGTTCAAAGCGATCACGAATAAAAGTGAAATTAGGCTTACGCTCCCAGCGAGATCAGCCGCTTTCTTTCTTTTTACCCTTTGCCTAGGTTTAGGAACCTATTCCATTTCTGGTGGTAGGTAAAAAGGGCACTTAAATCCTTACGTCAGGCATGAGTGTTTGGTGAAGCCAGATTGATGTATTGAAAGTGGCAAAAACACTTCGGATTTGAAGCGATTACATACCTTATGACCAAGAGATTTTAGCTCGATAAAGGTGAGAAATAGCGAGATATCCATATTATGTGTAAGGCTATATTGAAAATAGTATTTGTAAAACATTTATAAACTCGATTAAGATTAGCCCGTTCTGATCGGCTTTGCTTTCGATCAATCTAATTAATTGCTTCAGAGGTTTGAATAATATGGGAATTGATTTAAAAAACTTGTCGCCGCATGAATTGGCTCAGGTCATTGAAAATGCACAAAGGGAACTCGCAGAAAAAAAGAAGAACGAACACCGTGCCGTCATCGCCAAGATTAAGGAGCTCGCCGATTCCATTGGCATCACGGTTACTATTGGAGAGGGTCAGCGTACGTTTTCGAGCAGAAAGGGATCAAAAGTCGCTGCTAAATATAAAAACCCACAAAATCCTTCTGAAACTTGGACGGGGCGTGGCGTTAGGCCAAGATGGCTTCAGGCACAATTGGATTCAGGTCGTAATATTGACGATTTTAAAATCTAAGAATTGTCTATTAGATGCGGCTGAGGCATCTGTACCAACTTAAAAAAGGGGCCTTTAAAGGCCCCTTTTTGTTTAGGAATAATTTTAGATCTTGTGATTTCCTAATCTTTTCAGCGCAAGCTTTATTGGTTTTAAGGTGTAAATACATTGTTTACCTGATTATTCATAATCCTTGTCACGGTGCTGTCATATAGCTCTGCTATCTAGATTTCAAATCATTAGGATCGGGATAAGCATTGATGTACTCCACCGCCTTCAAGGGCCGCGCATTTCAATTTGGCTCTTTGAAAATCTTGTTGGCCAAGGCATCACCGCATCGCTCGGCTGATGATTTAGCGGGACTATCTGCAGATTCGGAACTTGAACGCGCCATGGCCCAGACGCTTCTCGCAGACGTTCCACTTCAACATTTTTTGGATGATCCGATCCTTCCACCTGAGCAAGATGAAGTCAGTCAACTCATCTTTGATCAGTTTGAGCAGGGCGTGCCTACGCTTTCTCTTGGCATGACCTTGGGAGAGTTCCGCAACTGGCTGCTTGATCCCCTGAATGACCCGAGCACGCTGAGCCAGTGGATCATGCCTGAGATGCTGGCCGCTGTGTCTAAGCTCATGCGGAATCAGGATCTTATTGCCGTGAGTCGAAGAATAGAAGTCGTAACGCGGTTTCGGAACACGATCGGTCTGAAGGGGCATCTATCGACACGGCTTCAACCCAACCATCCGCTTGATGATCCCAAAGGTATTGCCGCCAGCACACTGGATGGGCTCTTGTATGGCAGTGGTGATGCCGTTATCGGTATTAATCCCGCTACGGATCATCTGGATAATGTTGCTCGTCTGTTACACCTCCTAGATGAAATTATTGGTGAGCATCAGATTCCGACTCAATCCTGTGTTCTGACGCATGTGACCTCAGCCATAACGTTGATGAAACGCGGTGCGCCTGTGGATCTCGTGTTTCAATCCATAGCCGGCACTCAGGCTGCCAACCTCAGCTTTGGTATCCATCTGGATCTTCTCGATGAAGCGCATCAGCAAGCCTTATCCCTGAAGAGGGGTACCGTTGGACACCATTGCATGTATTTTGAGACGGGCCAGGGCAGTGCCTTATCGGCCAATGCACATCACGATATCGATGCTCAGACCTGTGAAGCGCGCGCCTATGCGGTTGCCCGGGCGTTCTCGCCTTTGCTCGTCAATACCGTCGTGGGCTTTATCGGTCCTGAATATCTCTACGATGGTAAGCAGATCATTCGTGCAGGGCTTGAAGACCATTTCTGCGGCAAGCTGATGGGTCTTCCGATGGGCTGTGATGTCTGTTACACCAATCATGCTGAAGCCGATCAAAATGACATGGATGTGCTCCTGACGCTGCTAGGCGTTGCGGGCTGTAATTTTTTCATGGGCATTCCCGGTGCAGACGACATCATGCTTGCTTACCAAAGTACTTCCTTTCATGACGCCCTTTACCTGAGGGACGTCCTAGGCCTTCGCCCCGCGCCTGAGTTTGAAGCTTGGCTGATCAGACAGGGGATCTTTGATTCACCGACGCGGCTCTCCTCCGATCGTCACCGAAGCCCCTTGCTGAAGGCCTTTCCTGGCTTGCCACAGGTGACTTATGCACCATGATGCCTGGCGACATCTCACGGCGTTCACTGAAGCGCGGATTGCCCAGGGACGCGTGGGCGCATCGCTCCCTACCGAAGCGGTGTTGTCGTTTCAAAGATCCCATGCGCTTGCCCGCGATGCCGTCCTAAAACCTTGGG
>CAYFLM010000018.1:21620-25433 GCA_964343925.1 uncultured Methylococcus sp. | reverse complement strand
CTAACCTTTCTCAAACCAGGGCAATCTGGCCGTCATAATCAACTGGCCTGCACGGGCCTCATCCATGCCCTCTATTTCCATCAGTTCATCAATCGACAATTCGGCCAAATCATCCATCGTGTGCACACCCATGGCAGAGAGACGGCTTGCCGTTTCGGCATCCATCCCCTCCATACCTATGAGGGAACCAGAGGAATCGCCTCGCTCACTCTCTTCCTCGCCAGCAATGGCCTTAATCAGAAGGGCATCGCGGGCTCTATTCCTCAATTCTTCTACCAGCTCATCATCAAACTCCTCGACTTCGAGGAGTTCCTTGGCAGGCACATAGGCGAGTTCTTCAACGGTTGAAAATCCCTCTCGAACCAGAATTTCTGCAACGCTGTCGTCAACATCCAGCTGGTCAACGAAGGTTCTGACCAAGGCCTGCGTTTCACGTTCACTCTTCTCATCCGCCTGGCTTTCACTCATCACGTTGAGCGTCCACCCCGTAAGCTCAGAAGCCAGCCGAACATTCTGGCCACCACGGCCTATGGCCATCGACAAATTCTCGTCCGAAACCGCGATGTCCATGGAGTGCTTATCTTCATCCATGACGATAGACACAATCTCTGCTGGCGACATGGCGTTCACCACGAACTGAGCTTCATTTTCATTCCAAAGAATAATGTCGACACGCTCACCCGCCAATTCGTTGGATACCGCCTGAACCCTGGAGCCGCGCATCCCAACGCAAGCCCCAACAGGATCCAATCGGGGATCATTACTTCTCACCGCAATCTTGGCACGCACGCCGGGGTCTCTGGCGGCACCGACAATCTCAATGATGCTCTCACCGACTTCCGGAACCTCAAGCTTGAAGAGTGCAATCATGAGTTCTGGAGCCGTTCGGCTCACAAATAGCTGGGGGCCTCTAGCCTCCTGGCGGACGGCCTTAAGATAACCTCTTAGCCTGTCGCCTGATCTAACCGCTTCACGCGGAATCATCTCCTCTCTAGGGATGAAAGCTTCTGCATTGCCGCCAAGGTCCAGAAAAACATTGCCTCGTTCGATCCGCTTAATGACACCCGTCACCAACTCTCCAACCCGACCCTGATAGGCTTCAACGACCTTTCGGCGCTCTGCGTCCCTTACCCTTTGAACAATAACCTGCTTCGCGGTTTGCGCCTCAATTCGGCCAAACCCGATGGATTCAATCGATTCCTCGATAAAATCGCCCACCTGAACCTGTGGCTGCTTGCTTCGAGCCGCGTCAAGGGATACCGCAAGCTCAGGATTGAGTTCCTCACCCTCTTCTTCCAGCGCCGCTTCATCCACGACCAGCCATCGCCGGAAGGTCTCATATCCCCCAGTCTTTCGATCAATGGCAACTCTGGCATCAATCCGGTTGTCGCTTCTTTTGATCGTTGCAATCCTGAGCGCTTCTTCGATTGCGGCGAAGACTACTTCTTTTTCAATGTCCTTCTCATGAGAAAAAGCATCTACAACAAGTAGGATTTCTTTATTAGCCATGGCGTCAACCCTAAAAATTAATGATCAAATTCAGGCACCAGTCGTGCCTTGTCTACAAGAGAAAAGGGGATCGTAAACGTCTCACCCTCATCTTCAATAATAATGTCAGCCCCTTCGACCGCCTTGATTCTTGCCTTGAATCTGCGTCGACCATCGAGCGCCCGACTGAGCTGAAGGCGGACGAGCTCACCTACAAACCGCTCAAACTGGCTCAATTCAAACAGTGGACGATCCATTCCAGGCGAAGAGATCTCTAATTGGTAGCGCCCGGAGATGGGATCCTCGACATCCAATACACCGCTGACCTGATAGCTCACCTTGGAACAGTCCTCAAGACCAATACCGTCTGGACTGTCGATGTAGATTCTAAGGACACGCTGATGCCCGTCGAATTCGGCACCCACCCATTCGTACCCCAATCCCTCAATCACTGGCCGAAGCAATTCAACCAGATGGTCTTGCGCTTTCACATCAACCTCTCAATCCCAATAAAAAATGGGCTCAAGGCCCATTCATGCATTCCAGCCGACCCTCTAAAACCAAAAACGCCCCTCAGGGGCGAATTTCGGTTGGAGAAGTCAAACACCACATCGCGTTTAACCCCCGGAATTTAGTCAAATATAACATGCTTTTACGCTCCTGCACAGGCGCGACTTCGTTTTGACACGCCCTCAAGTCCCAACACCGAAGAAGGACGGTGCTTGGGGAAAGGCTTAACTATGGTATAGTTCGCACGCATGTGGGCTGAGGCAATTGAAGTCTTCGACCAGGTTCTGCCATGACTGCAATCGATCGCCCTTAAGATAGCACTGGGAACTTCATGGAAATCAAAGAGTGGCTGCAGGTCTGGCAGTTTGAGCATAATCCGTTCGTAACGTTCGACGCCGACCGAGATCCCTTTCTTCAGGTTTCGATGGTCGAAAACACGTCGCTCCGCTCCGTCCTCCTTCATATCGAAAAACCAACGCCGTATGTGATTTTCGCAATTCGTGGCGCGGGTAAATCGGCCATGAGAATTGATACGGAACGCTATCTCAATGATTTCAGAGATCAGGTTCTGGTGATCTCTTACGTTGAATTTAATGAACTCTTGGCGGAAGTAGCTCGCCCCAGAAGTCTCCCTCTTGAATACGCCTCCGACCGTTCTGTTTTTGCACGCATCTTCAAGCGAAAGAAGGAAATCCCACTCCCACGCGAAACCCGAATGACACTGGATGATCATTTGGATTACATCCTGAAACTCGGGATTGAAGAGCTTTGGAAAACGATCAGCGATACCCCTCGGGAAGATCTGCTCAGCAATAATCGCGAAATTGCTGAAAAATTCATTCTTCTAACGGCGCTTTATTACGCCCCGAATGACCTGTCGAGCAAGGTCTCGACACTCCGAAGAATCATGGAGATCTCCGGGTACGCAAAGAAGGGGGGCTTCTTCCTCAAAAAGCAGGCCAAATTTCTGGCTGGAGAGATCTACAAGCATATTCGAGGCGTCCCTGTATCCCTTGAGGGAACCGTCAAAATCATCCAGGAAATCGGGGTCGGCCTATTTGAATTTCATGGCATTCCAAGAACAACCGAGAATCGCTTTACGTTGCTCAAGAGTTTCATGGAACTGGTCCGTTATTTTGGGCTTTCAGGCGTATACCTTCTTGTGGATCGGGTCGATGAACCGACCAGCATCAAGGGAGACCCTGAAAAAATGCGCGAACTGGTAACGCCCATCCTGGATGATCAGCTCTTTCAGATCGATCATTTGGGCATCATCCTCTTCCTGCCGTACGAGCTTCACGATCTCAAAAAGTACTATCGCAGCGACCGTATTAAAACTATCTCATCGATTCAGTGGTCTCCCGACAACATGATTCGTCTGATTGAAAAGAGAATGAATGTAGGCAGAAAGCCAGGAAGCCCCCCCATTCATCTGGCGGATATCTTCGAGGACGAGGGCGAGAGCAAGGCCAATTTCATCGTTCGGCAGTTAACGCCAAGAAATGCGTTCAGACTCCTGAGCATCATTTTGGAAGAGCACTGCCAAACCGTCATTTACGGGGTAAAAATCTCAACCGAGGTTTATGAGTCAGCAGCTCAACGCTATCTGATCGAGAAAGAAGGCTACTAAGGGACAGCGCCAAACGACGCTGTCAGAAAAAGCAACCTGAGCTTGACGCCCCAGTAGGTCGTCAAGCCGACCGTTCTCCAGAGCACCTTGCCCTCTGAGCTCAGCAAAAAAAGTGCTGGGACTGCGCGAACCCCAAGACTTGAAGCATATCGCCCCTCCTCATCAAGAACCGTGGGGAGATTGAA
>CAYFLM010000018.1:0-21520 GCA_964343925.1 uncultured Methylococcus sp. | reverse complement strand
AGCCCTTTCAAAAATGAACGTCCCTTCATCCACAGAACCGCTTTAGCAGAGGCCCACCCTGTAGCTTCAACCATTGGCGATCTTGTCGCCAGCTCGGATGATGATGAGAAACAGTGTCCCAGAAGGATTGCGAATGGTTTCGGTGTAGAAGATGGCAAAGCTCATGGACCACTACATAATGCAGCACGGTCTCAGGCGAAAAGGCCAATGACCAATTGAGGTTGATGTCCCCAGCCGGTCCGCAACTGCCCCAACGGGTCGTCATTTTTTTTATGCGCAAGCACCTTGGCCGAACACCGGAGCGCAATGCAAATTGCTCAATCACCGGCTCAATGGCCCTCGGCATCCAGCTTTTGACGAAGGATTGAAGTCCCTCACGAACCTCAATCTGGGTTCTCAATAAATCACTCGATGAGGCCCGCACAGCAACGGATAGCGAATCATCGCCGCACTGAAGAAATCTCACCCTTTCGGCATCATGAGAAACGCGCAAAACAAGCCGTCGATTTTCGAAATCCAGCTCCGAGCCATCCCCCAATGAAGAGCCGCTCCACTCTCCGCAATCCTTGAGCTTCAAGCGGCTGCGCAAAGAGCGCTGTTTTTCCAATACCTTGTGTTGGTGGGCCTCAATAAAAGCAATGGCTTTTTCGGGCCTCATAAAATGAGGTACGACGAGCTCGACCTCACTGGCCCTAATAACCACTCTCACACGCTTGGCTTTGGAACTTATCCTTATCGAATAGTTGAGCTCCGCATCCAGCATTAATCTTCAATCCCTCGAATCGATAAGACCTCTAGCGACTCAGGCCCCTTTGGTTTGACCCAAACAACCTGATCTCCCTCCCGAGCGCCGAGTAAAGCCTTCGCAATCGGGGAAACCCAGCTGATACGCCCATTCGCTGGCTCGGCTTCGTCCTCGCCAACAATATCAACGATGAAGTGGTCTCCACTTTCATTGCATAGTGACACACGCGCACCAAACCGCACCTCCCCATAGGATTGCTGCAGTGGATCCACCAGCACGGCTCGATTGAGTCGTTCCAACCAAAAGGCGAGTTGACGCTCGAGTGCACTTCGCACCGTTTCGTCTTGAAGCGATTCGGCCGACACCTTCTTAGCGAGCTGAGATTCCAGTTGGCTGATTGTAGATTGGATTTGTTTGAGACCCCTGGGGGTGACATAGTTGGTCCAAGGACTCTGCGGCCTTGGCGGAGACAAATCGACATCGAACGCCTCTTCTTTTAAAAAAGCGCTACTCATAACCCAACATGCTGGCGGCGAGCTTTGCGAGCTCCAAGGATCCGTTCCGCTGACCAATTAATGTTTTAATTCTCTTGAACTCTTCCCGCATGACCTGCGCATAGGATGCGTCCTGAATAATCTTCTCGACTTCCCCAGCCACTTGCTCAGGTGTGGCATCATCCTGAATGAATTCCTGAACTACGCGTCTTCCAGCCAGAATATTGGGAAGACCAATATAGGGCACCTTAACCAGCAACCGCCCAAGCCAGAAACTGAGAGGGGAGAGCTTGTAGACAATCACCATCGGGACCCCCATCAGAGCCACTTCAAGGGTCGCAGTTCCTGAAACGGTGATAACGGCATGACAACATTGAAGCGCGTCATAATTCTGACCTCGAATGATGGTCAGATTCTTAAAATCAAAGCGATCCAGCTCCTGGGTTAAGGCATCATCCTGTATGGAGCTCGCTTGGAACAACAGAAAGTTCGCCTCAGGGAAAACCCGCTGAAGTTTACGTGCAGAAGCCAGAATCAGAGGAAGCAGCCGCTTGATTTCATTGGTCCTACTCCCAGGTAAAAGACCGATCGTAGGGGTTTTTTTAATATCAAAGGCCCCTGATTCTTTAGGCAGCTGAAACTGAAACAAGGCCTCAGCCCGATTCAGCTTAGGCTTAACTTTGCCGGCCAGCGGATGCCCCACATAAGTCGCCGGAATTCCATGGGCCTCATAAAACGGAAGTTCAAAAGGAAAAATCAAGGCCATATGGTCAATGACCTCACCATAGTTTTTGACCCGTCCCGGTCTCCAGGCCCACACTTGAGGACTCACATAAAACAGGACTCGAATGCCTCTTTTCTTTGCCGCTTTAGCGAGCCGAAAATTGAATTCCTTATAGTCCACACAGATCAGAAGATCCGGGCGAAATTCATCCAGTGCCTGCACCATCCGCTGGAGCGCTCTTCGAATTTCAAGATAATGGCGCGCCACTTCAAGCACCCCAATCACCCCGATTCCGGATGAGTCATAACACAAATCGACACCGGCCTCTCGAAGCCGCACCCCTCCCATCCCAATACCCCGAACACCGGGGATTTTCTTTTCTAAGGATCGATAAAGTTCAGCGGCGTGCTGATCTCCGGAGGCCTCCCCCGCAGAGATCATGACCAACGGCGTCTGGCTACCCATGAATGGCTTGACCAATCACATCGACGATGCGATGGATGGTTTCATTACTTAATTCAGGGTAAATCGGCAATGAAAAGCATCTCGAGGCCACAGACTCCGTGACGGGCAAAGAAATACCGGCACACGAGGGCTTGAACACGTTTTGCTGATGAAGCGGGACCGGATAGTAAATTGCTGAGGAAATATTGGCCGATTGGAGGGCGGCCATAATGTCTGCTCTTTGATCACTCAGCAGAGTGTATTGATGATAAACGTGGACGCCCAGACCATCCTCATAAGGGGTTGTCACCGGCCATTCCGCCATGAGGCTTGAGTAAAGATGCGCAACCCGTCTCCTCTCGGCATTAAATCGATCAAGATGCCGTAATTTGACTCTCAATATGGCTGCTTGCAGCTCATCCAAACGGCTATTGAAACCAATAACATCATGGTAGTAACGCACTTCAGAACCATGATTGCGAAGCACCTTTATTTTTTGCGCAATCTCATCCGACTGAGTCGTCACAAGCCCACCGTCGCCATAACCTCCCAGATTCTTACTGGGAAAGAAACTAAAGCCGGCACTCAGCCCAAAACTGCCCGTTTGCGCCCCATGGATTGTGGCCCCAAAGGATTGCGCACAATCCTCAATCAATAAAAGTCCCTTTTGATTCGCGATTGCGCTTATCGCCTCGATATCGACGGGCTGCCCAAACAGATGCACAGGCATGATGGCCTTGGTTTTAGCGGTAACCGCGGCCTCAACCAGAGCGGGATCTAAATTGAATGTCTTGGGATCGATATCAACGAAAACCGGTGTCGCTCCGACATATCGAATGGCTTCCGCCGTGGCAATAAAAGTAAAGGCCGAGGTGATCACCTCATCACCTGGTCCCACACCTGAAGCCAAAAGGGCCAAATGAAGGGCATCGGTGCCAGAAGCACATCCAATGGCATGCTTTACACCCAGATAGTCAGCAGCTTCACGCTCGAAAGCCTGAACATTGGGTCCTAGGATGAAGGCACAGCTCTCAAGAACGGCCATGACTTCCTTATCTATTTCATCCTTAAGACCATGGTACTGGGCTTTAAGGTCAACCATTGGAATCATAAATCTACTTCCTATCTTGCCTTTATTGATCTAGTTTCAGTAGGCGGGTAATTTCAGTCGCTGTGGCCAAGGCTCTTCTGCCTGCAAGACCCGAGACCAAAGGCTCCTTTTTAGTCCGAATACACTCGATAAAGTGTTTGATTTCAGCCATGAGTGCGTCGCCATTCTCGTAGACGGTTTCTTGCGTGAGAATTTCAGGCACCCCAGGAAACATTTCTTTGTCTCCCTTGCGATATTGAGACAGGGTTCTTGTCTGAAAATCCACAGAAACATAACAATTGGGCATGAACATACGCATTTTACGCTCGACCTTGAGACTGGCCCGACTCGCAGTCACGTTGGCCACGCAGCCATTTTTGAAGGTGAGGCGTGCATTGGCGATATCCGTGTCCGAGGTTAGAACCGTAACCCCCTTGGCATCGATACGTTCGAGCTCAGAATCAACAACGTCGAGAATGATGTCAATGTCATGAATCATGAGATCCAGCACCACACTGACATCGTTTGCCCTGGGATTAAAGGGCGCCAGTCGATGCGATTCAATAAAGAGGGGTTTTTCGTTGACCAGATCAAGCGCCAGTAATGCCGCATTGAAACGCTCCAGATGGCCCACCATCAATCGAAGATCCCGACTCTTTGCGATCCGAATCAGTTCATCAGCCTCTTCAAGCGTCACCGTCATGGGCTTTTCGACCAGCACATGCGCCCCTGACTCCATAAATGCCTTCGCCACCTCAAAATGGAGACTGGTGGGCACCACGACACTGACAACATCAACCTGACCCAAAAGGTCTCGATAATCCGTAAATGCTCGGGTCTGGTTGTCTTTTGCCACCGCATCAGCCGCAGCTTGATTGGCGTCTACCACACCAACTAATTCGCACTCAGGAATCGCCGCATATTTTTGCGCATGAAACTTACCCAGATAACCTGTCCCAATGACCGCACAACGAAGGCGGTCAGACATTTCTGGAGGAGTGGGTACGCTCATATCTAGCCCTCCCCTCTCGTATTAGCCTCTACAAATCCTAAGATACCGCCACGACGGGACTCCGAATCAAGCCAGTTTTGGAGATATTCCAGTTCGGGCGTCGTAGGAAGATCTGCAAGGGATTCCTGCTTTTTCAGACGTCTGAATGCCGTTGAGACCAGTTTGAGTCGATCTCCATCCACGCCTGCACGACGCATCCCGACGAGGTTCAGGCGGTAGTGTTTGCCAGGCCTTCCACCGATCATCGTAAAAGGCAGCGCATCCTTATTAATTCCGGCAAGACCCTGCAAAATCGCCAGGCTTCCGATTCGGCAGAACTGGTGAACCATGACGCCACCCCCGAAAAACACCCGATCCCCAACATCGACGTGTCCGCCCAGTGTCGCGCCACTCGCCATAATGTTGCCATCTCCGAGCAGGCAATCATGTCCGACATGGACATTGTTCATGAAGTAATTATTTGAACCCATTCGAGTCGATGCTCCGGGCTTGGTCGCCCGACTTACAGTCACCCCTTCCCTAAAAATATTGTCGCTCCCGATATCGAGCCAGGTCTCAGTGCTCGCCTGGAATCCCAAGTCCTGAGGTAATCCTCCGAGCACTGCATGAGGATGGACGTGATTTCTATCCCCCATCCTGACATGGGAGCGAATGACGGCATGTGATTCAATGAGGCAATCTGATCCTATCCGACTCGGGCCCTCGATAACCGCAAAAGCGCCAACCCTCACACCGTCACCCAGTTGAACCGTAGAATCGATATAGGCGGTTGGATGAATCAAATCTGGCATCGTTTTCCCTTGTAATTTGTTTAGCCGCGAGGATGACAGCGCGCGTGCAAATCCTTGAGTCGCTCTTGAGCGATGTGTGTGTAAATTTGCGTGCTGGAAAGATCGCTATGACCCAATAACAACTGAACCACCCTCAAGTCAGCCCCATGGTTCAAGAGGTGCGTCGCAAATGCGTGGCGAAGCGTATGAGGGGATAACGGTTTTTGTATTCCGGCAGACTTTGCATACTTCTTTATTATGTACCAGAATGCCTGACGGGTCATGGCTTCACCCCGGTCGGTGACGAAAAAATCGTGACTTTGCCGTACGCCCAAAATCTGAATTCGCGCAGATTGAACGTAACGGTCGATCCATTCCTCAGCGACTTCTCCAATCGGCACCAGTCGATCCTTTGATCCTTTACCAACGACTCTTACGACGCCCTGCCTTAAATTAAGCTGATTGAGCCCAAGAGAGATCAATTCACTGACGCGAAGTCCTGTTGCATAAAGGAGTTCCAGCATCGCCCGATCCCGAAGCCCCAAGGGCGTCTCAGTGTCCGGAGCCGCAATCAAGCGCTCAACATCATCCTCGCTCAGTGTTTTGGGAAGTGGCCGACCCATCTTGGGCAGATCGATGCCCAGCGTCGGATCCTCTTGAATCTCAGATTCGCGCAGTAGATACCGGTAGAATTTTCGAAGGCAGGATAAGAGCCGCGCAACACTTCGGGCACTTGCCTTACGCCGGTACAAGACCGCCAGATAGGCTTCAATATCGGCTGGCCCCGCTTGTTCGATGGTTCCCACCCGTTTTAGCCAATCTTCAAAATGCCTAAGATCACTGGCATAGGAGGATCGTGTATTGAGGCTCAACCCCTCCTCTAGCCACAATCGCTCGACGAATTGTGCAATCAGCGGTGATAAGGTCCGCCCCCCAGCGTGCCCAACCACGGGCTCATTCCGCCCGTTTTTCATGGTTAATCAACCAACGTTTGATGACAAGCGCGTCACCAGAGGTGGATCCCATGAATCCCCCAATGCCAGAAGCAGCCAAAACCCGGTGACAAGGCATGAGGATCGGTAACGGGTTCCGTCTTAGTGCACCCGCGAGCGCTCTAGGGCCTGTTTTGAGCTCTCTCGCCAACGCTCCGTAGGTCATCGTTTGACCGAAAGAAATTTGATTGAGCCCGACATAGATTTGCCTTTGAAAGCGCGTTAGCCCGAGACCGTCCAGCGCACCGTCAAATGACGTCCAATGCCGATGCTGAATGTACGCCAGTAGGGAAGCGTACACAGATTCAACCGGTGCGGTCGACTTTAAGATGACACTCTTTGCAGGATGTGCGACTAATCGCAATCGTTCAACCCCATCACCGCGACTTATGATCTCGACTGAACCAAATGGGGTCGACACCACCGCCGCCAGCTCGGCTGAATCCGAGGAAATATCGGCCATCTTGCCCCCTCTTAAAACGAAAAGGGGCAGCCTAAGCCACCCCTCTCTAATCTCAGTAACCCTGGGTAAGTACCCAGAAGTTCTAGATCTTTTCCTTGATACGTGCCGCCTTACCGGTGAGATCACGGAGGTAATAGAGCTTCGCACGTCTAACATCGCCGCGACGCTTTACCACGATTTCCTGAACCTGAGGACTGTAAGTCTGGAAAACACGCTCCACACCCTCTCCATGGGAAATCTTTCGCACTGTGAAAGCAGAGTTATATCCGCGGTTCCGTTTGGCAATGACAACACCTTCATAGGCCTGAAGACGCTCGCGGTTACCTTCCTTAACCTTAACTTGGACGATAACAGTATCGCCAGTGGAAAACTGAGGTATTACCTTACCTGCCATCCACTCAGTTTCTAGTTGCTGAATAATCTTCGACATATCGATCACCTAATCAAAAGCAATTTAATCTTTTCCAAACTCTCTTTGGTACTCTTCCAACAATCCGATCTGTTCTTCATTCAGATCAACCTGCTCGAGCATGTCTGGCCGTCTGCGCCATGTGCGTCCGAGTGACTCCCTAAGTCGCCATTTTCGGATGGCCTCATGATCCCCAGAGTTTAAAACATCCGGGATACCCAGATCATCAATCCGTTCGGGCCTGGTGTAGTGCGGATGATCCAAAAGACCACGCGCGTGAGAATCCTGTCCGGCTGAATCTTCATGTCCCAACACACCGGGAATCAATCGAGTCACCGCGTCAAAAACGATCAAAGCCGGTAGCTCACCACCACTCAGAACGTAATCCCCGATCGACCACTCCTCATCCACTTCAGCTTCAATCAGCCTTTCGTCGATACCTTCGTAACGACCCGCAAGCAAAATCAACCTTTCGGCGCTTAGGAAGCCTTCTACCGCTTTCTGGTCTATGAGACGACCCTGAGGGCTGAGATAAATCGTTCTCCCCCGTCGTTCGTCTGCACCCCTAGCGGCTGCCAAGGCACGCCGTATCGGCTCAAACTTCATCACCATGCCAGGACCACCACCATAGGGCCTGTCATCTACGGTCCGATGCCGATCCGTGGTGAAGTCCCTTGGGTTCCAGAGATCGAACTGAACGAGACCTCGCTCTATCGCTCTACCCGTAACCCCATGGGCGACTGCCTGCGCCACCATTTCTGGGAACAACGTTACAACGTCGAAGCGCATAACGCTAAAATTCCGGATCCCAATCTACCGTCAACTCACCTTGGTCCAGGCAAACTCCCTTAACGTAGATACCCTGGACAAACGGAACTAGATGTTCGCGTTCACCTTGAACGACCAGCACATCATTAGCACCCGTTTCAAGAATACTCATGACGCGCCCCAATGTCAGGCCTTCCACAGTTTTCACCAGGAGGCCCATCAGGTCTACCTGATAATATTCGCCGTTTTTGGGCTCGGGAAACTGATCCCTGGCCACACTAATCTCAAATTTTCTTAGGGCTTGAGCGCTATCTCGATCATTGAGATTATCCAATCTCACAACCACTGAACCCGCCTGCACCCGCCCTTCACAGGGCTTCACTTCCCGAGACTCCCCTTTTGAGGAAATCATCCAAGGGGTGTACTTCAAAATATTCTCTGGTGGGTCCGTGAAGGATCTGACTTTAACCCAACCCTTAACCCCAAAAGCACCGCTGATTTCGCCAACGGTGATCCGCCTTTCGGCCATACTGGCTCAGACGCCCGAGCAATTAAGCAGAAACAGCCTGCTTACCGAATTCCTTGATCAGTGAATGCACACGATCGGTTGTCTGGGCTCCGTGGCCCATCCAGTAGTCAATCCGGTCTTTATTGAGGGACAAACGCTCAGCGCGTCCTGATGCGACCGGATTAAAAAAACCGACGCGCTCAATGTAACGGCCATCACGCTTATTACGGCTGTCGGTGACAACAACGTGGTAGAAGGGACGCTTCTTTGCGCCGCCACGAGCCAGGCGAATGGTAACCATCTAAAACCTCAAATATCGCAAAGCGGAAAAATCCGGTCACTCTAGCACAAGTATTACAAATAGTGAATACGCTGAGTGTTCGGATAACGATCTGAACCTAAAGCCCTACCGAATTTGGCCAAGACTTCAGGATTCAGGATATGTGGCGGAGAGAGAGGGATTCGAACCCTCGATAGAGTTATTAGCCCTATACTCCCTTAGCAGGGGAGCGCCTTCAGCCTCTCGGCCATCTCTCCGAATTCATTATTTATGGGGGGAAGCAATCAGTTCGGACTATTGATCCGTCTCATCGTCCGGATCGCCTTCTTTCTTGATACGCTCGTAAATCTCTTCACGATGAACCGAGACGTCCTTCGGGGCACTAACCCCTATACGTACTTGGTTGCCCTTCACGCCCAGAACCGTGACAGTCACTTCGTCACCTATCATGAGGGTCTCACCAACCCGCCGCGTCAATATGAGCATATGTGCATCCTTCAGAGATCCGCAACCCACTCTGGAGCGATACCGGCACATGCCCGCGGGCATCACTCTAACGACCAACAGCCACCGAACTGGAGGCGCATTGTAGCATTTTTGCCCCGAACCGAAAGCCCCTATTAGTTTTTACCTGGAAGGGTGCTTCTCTCTAGGCATCCAGTCCGAAGGCCTCGTGCAAGGATCTCACCGCAAGCTCTAGATATTTTTCATTCAAAACGACGGAAATCTTAATCTCCGAAGTGGAGATCATCTGAATATTGATACCCTCTAGCGCCAGTGTTTCAAACATCTTGGCGGCAATCCCGGCATGTGAGCGCATCCCGACGCCCACGATCGAAACCTTCACAATGGCATCATCACCCGACGCTTCACGGGCCCCCAGACTTTCGCAGGTTTCCTTGAGAACACTCAAGGCTTTCTGGTACTCGGTGCGGTTAACCGTAAATGTAAAGTCAGTCGTACCGTCCTGAGAGACGTTCTGCACGATCATGTCCACTTCAATGTTGGCCTCTGCGATGGGACCCAGGATCTTAGAAGCCACACCCGGACGATCCGGAACACCCAAGATCGTTAATTTGGCCTCATCACGATTGAAAGCGATCCCCGAAATAAGCGGCTTCTCCACAGTTTCATCCTCATAACTAATCAATGTTCCACCACCAGGCTTAAAGCTTGAAAGCACCCTGAGCGGAACATTGTATTTACCCGCAAACTCTACGGATCGAATTTGCAAAACCTTGGACCCTAAGCTGGCCATTTCCAGCATTTCCTCGAAGGTAATCCGATCTAGACGGCGAGCCTTGGGTTCCACTCTAGGATCGGTCGTATAGACACCATCCACATCGGTATAGATCAGACATTCATCGGCCTTGAGCGCCGCAGCCAGCGCAACAGCAGTCGTATCTGACCCCCCACGCCCCAAGGTCGTTATGGCCCCGGCCTGCGTTACCCCTTGAAAACCCGCCACAACTACGACTTGACCCGCATCGAGGGCCCGCCGCATCACCTCAGTGCCGATATCGAGAATGCGTGCTTTGGTGTGCGCTTCATCCGTAACAATGGGCACCTGTTGGCCCGTTAATGAAATGGCAGGACACCCTTTAGCAAGCAGCGCCATGGTCAGAAGACCAATCGTAACCTGCTCTCCGGTAGAAATAATGACATCCAATTCCCGAGGCGAGGGCACCGCCTGAGATTCTTTGGCAAGACCGATAAGACGGTTGGTTTCACCGCTCATCGCCGATACCACGACAACAACCTGATCACCGCGGGCGCGCGCTGCGATGACATTGTCCGCTACATGCTGAATGCGCTCGACGGACCCGACCGAAGTTCCGCCATATTTGTGAACAAAAACTGACATAAACGAATCCCTAAGCGCTTAACTAACCCAAAAGACCTGAGAGAATCGCGGGGACTCCGGCTAAGGCAGCTCCCACTTGAGCGATATCCGATCCTCCCGCCTGCGCTAGGTCAGGCCTTCCGCCACCTTTGCCCCCCACCTGAACCGCAACCTGATTAATCAGGTCACCCGCCTTGACTTTAGACGTCAGATCTTTTGACACGGCAACAATCAGATTCACTCGCCCTTCATAGACTGAGGCCAGAACAATGACACCACTCTGGAGCTTATTACGCAGCTGATCTACCAGATCACGCAGTCCTTTGCCGTCCAATTCGTCGACTTGCGTGACCAGGAGCTTAATGCCCGAGACTTCAACCACCTGATCGAGCAACTCGTTTCCAGACACGCTCGCAAGCTTTGACTTGATTCGATCAAGATCCTTTTCCAACTGTCGATTACGCTCCACCAACAGTTGGAGCTTTTCCTCAAGCCCTTCCCTTCCAGTCTTCAGCTTTTCAGCTAAGGCGAGCATCGTTCGCTCCTCGGACTGCGCCCAATCGAAAGCATTCTCACCCGTGACAGCCTCAATACGGCGTACACCAGAGGCCACACCGGCCTCACTAACGATCTTAAAAAACCCGATATCCCCTGCACGTTCTGCGTGCGTACCGCCGCACAATTCAGTGGAGAAATCGCCAATCCGGAGCACTCTCACAATATCCCCGTATTTCTCACCAAAAAGCGCCATCGCACCCACCTGGACCGCATCTTCCTTGGCCATCTCTTGAGCCTCAATGACACGATTCGCTCTGATTTGCTGATTCACCAGTCGCTCAACAGCACTCAACTCGTCAGCACGAATGGGCTCAAAGTGTGAAAAATCGAAGCGGAGCCGATCCGCATCCACTTTGGAACCTTTTTGCGCCACATGATCGCCCAAGACGGCTCTAAGCGCGGCATGAAGTAAATGGGTGGCAGAATGATTAAGCGCCGTGGCTTCCCGGAAATTGGCTGAAACTTCTGCGGTAACCATCTCGCCTACGCGAAGAGTCCCTTTTAGAGATTGTCCCAAGTGAACAAAGATTCCACTGCCTTGCTTTTGGGTATCTCGAACCTCAAACTCACCCGATGGGCCAATAATCTTTCCTCGATCGCCGACCTGACCCCCAGATTCGGCATAAAACGGCGTCCGATCCAAAACCAAGACCGCATCAACTCCAGCGCCCACCTCTTCAACACTCTCGCCACCAACAAAAAGGGCCAAAACCTTAGGACCCTGCTCCACCAGGCGTCCATATCCTGTGAACTGTGTTGACGCATCAAGCTTGATTTCGTGTGAGTAGTCCGCCGCAAAATGCTTTGCAGCACGCGCACGCTCCCTCTGCTCCCCCATGGCTCGCTCGAATCCCTCAAGATCAGGAATGACGCCATGCTCTCTTGCAATATCAGCCGTAAGATCGACCGGAAATCCATACGTGTCATAGAGCTGAAAAACCACGTCTCCGGGGATAGTGGAACCGCTTAACTGTTTGAGCTGGACCTCAAGGATCTTCATACCTTGCTCCAGCGTCTCAGCAAACCGCTCCTCCTCTTTCTTAAGCACCCGCTCGACACTGGCGCGGGCCGCAAGAATCTCAGGATAGGCCTCACCCATGACGCTACAAAGGGGTGCGACCAATCGGTAAAAGAAAACATCCCGGATCCCAAGCTTATATCCGTGACGAATAGCTCTCCGGATGATTCTCCTAAGCACATAGCCACGCCCTTCATTGGAGGGCAAAACACCATCGGCAATGAGAAATGAGCAAGATCGAATGTGATCCGCGAGTACTCTGAGAGAGCTATGGTCCGCCGTATCGAGGCCTGCCAACTCAGCAGCGGCATGCGTCAGTGGACGAAATAGGTCGGTATCATAATTACTGTGAACCCCCTGCATGATCGCTGCAATGCGCTCAAGACCCATACCTGTATCCACAGAGGGTTTGGGTAACGGCGTCAGCGTACCGTCAGCCGAACGGTCATACTGCATGAACACCAAATTCCAAATTTCGATATAGCGATCGCCATCTTCATCCGGAGAACCTGGGGGGCCGCCTGGAATGTGTGAGCCGTGATCATAGAAAATCTCGGTGCAGGGGCCGCAAGGACCCGTGTCGCCCATGCTCCAAAAATTATCCTTGGTCCCAATCCTTGAAAACCGATGGGGATCTATCCCTATATCGTTCAACCAAATCGACTCAGCCTCGGCATCCTGATCAAAAATGGTGATCCAGAGCCGATCTGGAGGAAGACCCAACTCCTTGGTTAGAAAATCCCAGGCAAGCTGAATAGCCTCTCGCTTGAAGTAGTCTCCAAAGCTGAAGTTCCCCAACATTTCGAAGAAGGTATGGTGCCGCGCGGTATAACCGACATTCTCCAGATCGTTGTGCTTACCACCCGCCCGAACGCAGCGCTGAGAGGACGCAGCCCGGACATATGGCCTGGATTCACGACCCAGAAAGACATCTTTAAACTGAACCATACCTGCATTCGTGAACAGCAGAGTGGGATCATTACCTGGAACCAGCGTACTGGAGGCCACCACCTGATGTTCGCGCTTCTCAAAAAAACTGAGAAATAGCTGGCGCAATTCTGCGCTTTTCATCGGACTACCATTCTTCATTTATTTAACCATCGCCCCCAAAATCCCCGCGCATCAGTCGCCTGAACAGCTGGGCTATGTCCTCAAAGGAGAACCCTCTTTGTTTTAGAAAACGTTCGCGTTTTGCTCGCTCACTTGCCGAGTGAGGTAAAAGCGCTGCACCATACTTTTTTGCGTAGACCCGATCAAGTTCCTGAGTCCAGTTGACCTCTGCGAGCGCCGTCTCCTGATTGGTCTCAACGCCCTTTTGCACCAACTCTCGGCGAATCCTTTCAGGGCCCACTCCCCTGCGCGCCCTACTGTGAACGAAACACTCGGTGTATCGGGCATCGGACTGGAACCCCTGATCCTCCAAAGTTTCAAGCACCTCTTGAATCAGTGGTCGCTCATAACCCAGCCTTAATAGCTTTTCACGCAATTCGACACGACTATGCTCTCGCAGAGCCAAAGACCTCAGCGCCTTGGCAATTGCCGTTTTTTTCGCCTGATCTTCCGTCAGATGTCCGCCTCAGCCGCAGGTTCACGATCGGCCTTTCCCTGAGCCTGAGAGGCGGTTGCCGCAAATGCCTGCTCCCTGAGCTTAGCTTCGATGGCATCGGCTATCTCCGGCCGTTCTTTGAGGAAATTTTTCACGTTATCCTTGCCTTGACCAATCCGGTCACCGGCGTAGCTGTACCAGGAACCCGATTTCTGAACGAGATCGCTATCCACAGCCAACTCAACCAACTCTCCTTCGCGAGAGATGCCTTCACCATAAATAATTTCGAATTCGGCATTCTTGAATGGGGGTGCAACCTTGTTTTTAACCACCTTGACCCGAGTCTCATTTCCGACGACTTCATCCCCATCCTTAATCGCGCCCGTCCGCCTGATATCCAGACGAACTGAGGCATAAAACTTTAAGGCATTGCCACCCGTGGTCGTCTCTGGCGACCCAAACATCACACCAATCTTCATACGAATCTGGTTAATGAAAATGACCAGGGTATTGGAGCGCTTGATATTTGCAGTCAATTTCCTCAGCGCCTGCGACATCAGTCTGGCCTGAAGACCCACATGCGAGTCCCCCATTTCGCCCTCGATTTCAGCTCTAGGCGTTAAAGCCGCCACCGAGTCGACTACGACCACATCAATGCCGCCGGATCGGACCAGCATGTCGGCGATCTCAAGCGCCTGTTCACCGGTATCCGGTTGCGATACCACAAGCTCATCGAGATCAACACCAATGCGCTCAGCATAAGAGGGATCCAAGGCGTGCTCGGCATCAATAAACGCTGCAACGCCACCCATTTTTTGGGCCTTCGCAATAATCTCGAGGGTGAGCGTTGTTTTCCCTGATGACTCAGGGCCGTAAATCTCGACAATTCGACCCCTGGGAAGCCCGCCAATCCCGAGTGCGATATCCAGCGCTAGTGAACCTGTCGGAATAACATCAATATCTCTGTGCTGGGGTGCATCCCCCATTCGCATCACAGACCCTTTGCCAAACTGCTTTTCAATTTGAGAAAGTGCAGCACTTAGCGCCTTCTTCTTGTTTTCATCCATAGGAGCGGGGAATCCTTGACGTTGTGGGAATCCTTGATTATCGCATACGGCCTAGGAGCTCGCACAGCCTCCTTTCCCGACCTTAAAGGCCTTAAACCGAGCATTCATGCTGGCGGAGCTGCTCTTCCAAAATTTGGAGGGCCACCACAACCGCCTGACGCCGTACCTCGGATCGCTCTCCCTCAAAATGCCGGATCCAGCTCTGGACCCCACCACCTCGGGTAGCACAGCCAAACCAAACGGTCCCCACCGGCTTTTCTGTAGTTCCACCACCCGGACCTGCAACCCCCGTAACGGCAATGGAAAGATCTGAATGACTTTGAGAGAGCGCCCCGAGTGCCATAGCCTCAGCCGTTTCTCGGGAGACTGCCCCAAACTGCTCGATCAATGCGCCGTCCACCCTGAGGGCCTCCTGCTTTGCCTCGTTACTGTAAGTCACAAAACCTCTATCAAACCAGAGGGAACTCCCGGGAATTGAAGTCAATACCGTGGAAACCCATCCCCCTGTGCAAGACTCTGCTGTCACAAGCTTAAGCCCCAAACGACCCAGCGACTTACCCACCGACACTGCCTGTCTTTCTAGATCCAAATCCCACATAGAGTTTCCTCTCAAAATCGCGACGCTTGCAGAGATTCGATACACTAGGGGGATGTCCAAGATGAACCCACCCTCCCAGCATACGCCTTTGATGCAGCAGTATTTTCGCATCAAGGCAGAACATCCTGATCGACTTTTGTTTTTTCGAATGGGCGATTTTTATGAAATGTTCTATGACGACGCCCGAAACGCCGCTCGCCTGTTGGATATAACGCTGACACAGCGAGGTGAGTCGGCAGGGGAAAAGATACCCATGGCGGGAATCCCCTATCACGCCGCGGAGGGCTATTTGGCTCGGCTTGTTCGAGCGGGTGTTCCCGTCGCGATTTGCGAACAGATTGGGGATCCAGCCACATCAAAAGGTCCGGTTGAACGCAAAGTCGTTCGAATTGTGACACCAGGAACCGTAACCGATGAAGCCTTGCTAGAGGATCGCAGGGACAGTTTGCTCTGCGCCATTCACGTCATGGCCAATCAATATGGCCTGGCTACCTTGAACATGTCCTCTGGAGGGTTCAGCGTCGTTGAAACCGAATCACTTGAACATCTAGCGGCCGAAATCGAGCGCTTGAACCCTGCAGAAATACTCGCGTGTGAAGGTGACATTTGGCCCAAGCCCATCATAGAGCGCAAAGGACTTTGTCGCAGGCCACCTTGGCATTTCGAAGTTCAGAGCGCACAGCAGCAACTCATCAAACAATTTGAGACTTTTGACCTCAAAGCGTTTGGCTGTGATCAGCTTTCATCCGCTTTGGGTGCGGCAGGGGCCTTGCTCCAGTACGTGAGCGAGACGCAACAGTCTAGCCTTCCCCATCTCCGTGGGATCAAGGTTGAATCTCCAACGGATTTGATAGCCCTAGATGCTGCAAGTCGACGCAATCTTGAGCTCGACTTTCATCCCGGGGGGCAGCAGGAACTCACCCTTTTTGGGGTTCTGGACACAACCGTTACCGCCATGGGCGGACGACTTCTAAGAAGGTGGATTCACAGCCCGCTCAGGCAGTTAAACACCATTCGTGAACGGCACGATGCCATAGCCATCCTGATCGATCTTGGGCAGTACGCACCGATCAGGGATAGACTGCGCCGTATCGGCGATATCGAGCGCATCGTTTCGAGGATCGCCCTCCGATCCGCTAGGCCCCGCGACCTGATTACGCTCAAATTCACGCTTGAGACGCTTCCCGATCTCAATGAACTTCTTAAGACTCTTGAAGCACCGCGACTGCAAGCACTGGCCACAATGCTTAACCCATTGCCCGATCTTCAAGCCTTACTCTCACGCGCACTGGTCGACCACCCCCCAGTCCTGATTCGAGAAGGAGGCGTGATTCGTGAAGGCTTCAACCTTGAACTGGATGAACTTAGAGGACTCAGCCAAAACTGCGATGCCTATCTATTGGATCTGGAACAGCGAGAACGTGAGAGGAGCGGGATTCAATCCTTAAAAATCGGTTACAACAAGGTTCAGGGTTTCTACCTTGAATTATCTCGGATTCATGCGGACAAGGTCCCCACCGACTTTATTAGAAGACAGACCCTCAAGGGGGTCGAGCGTTACATCACACCCGAACTCAAATCTTTTGAGGACAAAGTGCTCGGGGCGCGTGAAAAATCTTTGGCATTTGAAAAACAGCTCTACGAGGAACTCCTCGATAAGATCAATGAGGATCTGAGCAGACTTCAACGGTTGGCTGAGGCACTTTCTGAGCTAGATGTCCTCACGACTTTTTCTGAAAGAGCTGAAAGCCTGCAGCTCAGCAAACCCGAACTCTCAGAGGCCCCCGGCATCACGATTCGTGGCGGGCGACATCCGGTTGTTGAGTCTGTTCTGGACATACCCTTTGTTCCGAATGATCTGGATCTTTCGAATCAACGCAAGATGCTCATCATTACCGGCCCCAATATGGGCGGAAAATCGACCTTCATGAGACAAGGCGCCATTATTGTTCTGCTGGCTCACATTGGATGCTTTGTCCCAGCCGATTTCGCAAGGATCGGTCCTATTGATCGGATATTTACGCGAATCGGGGCATCCGATGATCTTGCAGGTGGTCGCTCCACTTTCATGGTCGAAATGACGGAGACTGCCCATATTCTCCACCATGCGACCGAGAACAGCCTCATCCTGATGGATGAGATAGGCCGTGGCACCAGTACGTTTGACGGGCTCTCTCTCGCCTATGCAACGGCCGAGCATCTTGCAAAAGAGATTAGGGCTTACACCCTTTTCGCGACCCACTACTTTGAATTGATCACGCTTCCAGATGAATGTGACACGGTTACCAACGTACACCTTGACGCCATGGAGCATCGTGGAGGCGTCGTCTTTCTTCATGCCGTAAAGGAAGGCCCGGCAAACCAAAGCTACGGTTTACAGGTTGCGGCGCTCGCTGGCGTTCCCAAATCCGTCGTACAGCGGGCCAAACAGAAGCTCAAACTCCTCGAACAAGCCGCAGAAAAAAGTCACCGTTCAAAGCGCGATACACATCAAATGGATCTGTTCAACCTTGAGGTTGAGACTTCTCCAGTGGTCCTAGCGCTTGAATCCATAAACCCGGATGAACTTTCTCCACGTGAGGCATTGGAGATCCTCTACAAATTGAAAGCCCTCAAAAACGGATAATTTCGCCGAGAAAACCTGCTACTTCTTTTCGGCCAATGGATCCTCAGGCTTCTCCTCCAGAATATTTTTAAGCTCCGAAGGTGGGACGTAGCCGGGTAGGATCTTGCCTTTTTCGGTGACGATCATTGGGGTGCCGTGGGCCCCCATCGCCATAGCCAAAGCCAGATGCTCCCCCACCGGGTTTTTGCAGGTCTTGCGGGCCATATTTTCACCGGACTTCGCCCGGGTCAATGCAGCATTACGATCTCTGGAACACCACACCGTCACTGCTTTTTCGAAGGATTCTGAATCTTCACCCGCGCGCGGGAAAAAGAGATAGCGAATCTCGATCCCTTCCTTCAGATAGTCCTTGATCTGTGAGTGAAGTTTTCTGCAGTAACCACAGTCGATATCCGTAAAGACATAGGCAACATGCTGACTATGCTCAGGCTTGAAAATGATCATGTTATCGAGCCCTATCTTGTTCAAGGCTTCGAGTCTTGCAGATCCCAAGCGCTTTTCAGTCAGGTCTTCCCGTGACTTAAGATCAATCATCGATCCCTGCATGAGGTAACGGCCATCTTCCGAAACATAGAATAGCCGAGCACCCACCACTACCTCATAGACTCCCTTCACGGAAGACTCCGAAATAGTATCTGGCTTGATCGAGGGCAGGTATTGCTTCAAGGCCGCCTGAACCGTTTTTTCATCAGCCTGTACCGAACACAGTCCTACAAAGAGGATGAGGCCGAACACCTTATAAAAATTTTTCATTGGAGGATGCTCCTTGGGTTCTTATTTTAATTCCCGAACAGGCGGCCAATATCTAGGTAAAAAGCGAGAATCATCAAAGATAGGAGAATGATGAATCCAAGCTGCTGAAAGCGCACCTGAGCCTTTTCTGGAAGAGGCTCACCCCTGACGGCCTCAATCATGTAAAAAAGAAAATGTCCGCCATCCAATACCGGAACCGGCAGAAGATTCAAAACCCCAAGACTGATACTGATCAGCGCCAGAAATTTCATGAAATGGGAAAAACCGAGGGATGCAGACTGCCCCGCATACTGCGCGATACTGATGGGGCCACTGAGATTTTCGACCGCAGCCTTCCCAACGATCATCCTACCCACCATTTTCAGCGTCATCCAGGAATACTGAGCCGTGCGCTCTATAGCCGAACCGAGCGCTTTCAAAGGAGGCAGGCGATACTCCACCTCCAGTGATTTCAGAATATCCTCAGGAACAAGTACAGCCGCCCCCATCCGACCAATCGTGCCGCTCTCGGTCTGGAATGGTCGTGGTGTCAGGGTGACCTCAAGCCGGACACCCTCGCGTTCAAAACCCATTTTGATTTTTTGTTCGGCCCTTGCGCGCACATATTCCACCCACTCTTTCCAGTGATGGATCGGGGAGCCATCTGCCGTAATAATTCGGTCCCCCGATTTCAAGCCCGCCTCCTCTGCCACACTTTGAGGCTCGACCCTTCCAATAATAGGCTCAAGATCAGGCTCAAACATCCGAAAGCCCAATTGCTTGATCAACACCTCCGGATGTTCAGCCTGATCGGAATTAACCTGAATCTGCCGAACGACATCAGCTCCGGTTTGCGTCTGGACCACAACCTGAACGACCTCCTCCTCAAGTGCTCGGTCCATAATCCCACTGATCGCAAGACTCCAAATCGGGGTCTCGATGGCATCCACACTTCGAATCAAATCCCCGCGCTTAAACCCTGATTGCTCTGCAAGACTGCCTGCAGCAGGGGTATCAAGAAGCGGCATGGAACCCGTCTCACCCCACATTAATGCGGTCCAATAGACGAGGATGGCTAGAATAAAATTCGCGATAGGCCCGGCTAGAACGATCGCCATCTTAGCGGGAACAGACTTTCGATTAAAGGCTCGACCCAGGTCTTCATCGGAAACAGGACCCTCTCGCTCATCCACCATCTTGACGTAACCGCCGATCGGAAAGGCCGAAAGCACAAACTCGGTTTCTCTCTCTGCTTTCTGGTACCGCCATATCACTGGACCAAAGCCCAGAGAAAACCTCAATACACCCACGCCAAGGCGGCGAGCAGCCCAATAATGGCCATATTCATGAACTGCAATTAAAACCGTTAACGCGAGAACAAAGTAAAAAAGGGTGTGCGTCAACGACGACATAGTTCTATTTCTTTACCCGACTGACGTAATCAAGCGCGGACTTTCTGGCGGCTCCATCCGCCTCAAGTACACATTCAATGGTATCCGCTGTCTTGGGTGCCACTTTATCCATGCAAAAGGCAATGGTATCCGGGATAGCAGTAAAACGAATTTCTTCGTTTAAGAAGGCGGCAACCGCAATTTCGTTTGCAGCATTCAAGATGGCAGGCATCGTTCCTCCGACCGTGACCGCATCATAAGCTCGCTGGAGACAAGGAAAGCGGTCAAAATCAGGCGCCTCAAAATCGAGCCGCCCCACGGCAAAAAGATCAAGCGCATCAACACCCGAGTCGAATCGGGATGGCCATGCCATAGCATGGGCAATGGGTACACGCATGTCGGGGTTACCCATCTGTGCCAAGACAGAGCCATCCACATAATCCACCATGGAGTGAATAACACTTTGCGGGTGAATCACCACCTGAACCTTGTCGGGCGGCGTGTTAAACAAGAGACAAGCCTCTATCAACTCGAGCCCCTTGTTCATCATCGTGGCGGAATCCACGGAGATTTTTCGCCCCATGACCCAATTGGGGTGTGCCACAGCCTGATCAGGTGTGACTTCGTGCAACTCGTGAAGACCCTTTCTCAAGAAAGGGCCTCCGGAGGCCGTCAATAAAATTCGCCTGACTTCAGCCGATTGAATCCCTGCATGGTAATTTGCAGGCATACACTGAAAAATCGCATTGTGCTCACTATCGATGGGCAACAAATTTGCACCGGATTCAGCGACTGCTGCCATGAATAGGGGGCCCGACATCACCAGTGCCTCTTTGTTTGCGAGCAGCACCGTCTTGCCGGCCTTTGCAGCCGCCAGCGTGGGTAGAAGACCTGCAGCACCGACAATAGCGGCCATAACGGAATCCACTTCTGGCAGAACACAGACCTCTTCAAGTGCCTTGGCACCACTTAGAACCTCGGTCTTGCTGACACCCGCTTCCTTAAGGCGCAGACGAAGGGTATCGGCCAATCCATAATCTGGAACCACTGCAAATAAAGGCGCAAAGCGAAGACACTGTTCAAACAGGCGGTCTACATTGTTATTGGCAGTAAGCGCGATTACCCGGTATTCATCGGCATGTCGTGAAACCACATCTAAAGTACTGACACCAATCGAACCGGTCGAGCCGAGAACGGTGATTCCTTTCATTAGTGCGCACCCTCGTGACTGTGTGGGTGATTCGGATCATCGTGGTGATGTTCATGTCCTGATGCCCCACCCTCCTCAGCGGGCTCGACCATCAATGGTTGCTCTCCACCCTCGGCAGGAACCTCTTGGACGGTCTCCGGACCCAATTCAATATGGGTTGCATTGACAGGCGCCAATTGTATGAAAATCGGTATAAGTAAGGAGCCCGCGTAAAAAATCGCAACGGCAGCCA
>CAYFLM010000017.1:0-25588 GCA_964343925.1 uncultured Methylococcus sp. | reverse complement strand
GGTGATGTTCTGCATAACATTCCCGTTGTCTGGGATATAAAAAGAAGCTATCCGGATGCGAAGATTGACTGGCTTGTTGAGGAGACGTACGTCTCACTGGTGGAGCCCCTTCTGGACCAGGATAACGTAAGGATCGTTGATCGCATTATTCCAACATCGTTGAGACGTTGGAAAAAACTGATAAAAAATAAAGCATCGTGGTCTTGCCTACACCGGGAAACAGCAGACTTTCTCTATGACCTTAGAGCCGTTGAGTATGATTTGATTATCGAAACTCAGGGGCTCATTAAAACTGCTGCTTTGTGTCGTCTGGCCAGAAAAAAAACATCTGGAAAGATATTCGGTATTGCGAATAAGACGGAGTTTTCCGGCTACGAGCCACTGGCCAGGCTTTTTTATGATGTCAGCGTTCGAGTGCCATTCCGGTGCCATGCGGTTGATCGGTCCAGATTCATCGCATCAGCAGCGCTGGGTGAGCCACCGCCGATGAGGTCCCAGTTACCGCCCGAGTTCTATCGGGATACATCCTTTTTGGGCCGCGCTCAGTTGAGCGATTTACTACCTGATACCTTCAGCGCGGCGCCTTATGCATTGTGTTTTCATGCCTCAGCCTGGGTCGCTAAATGTTGGCCGGAAACCCATTGGATCGCTTTGGCCAAGGTGTTGGTTTATAGGGGCATTATCCCGATCTTCCCTTGGGGAACTCCTGCTGAGAGGGTCGTTAGCGAGCGAATTGCAGGTCAAGTTCCCGGGGCCAAGGTTCCGGAAGCCTATGGCCTTCATGAATTCTTTTCAATTATCGCAGCGGCTTCAATTACGGTTGGTGTGGATACAGGACTGATGCATCTTTCAGCCATCTTGGGGGTGCCAACGGTTGAGCTGTATCTAGCAACACCACGATGGAAAACCGAGGGCTACTGGAGCGATCGTATCGTTAACCTCGGGGATAAAGGCGAAGTGCCATCGGTTGAGGAGGCCGTCAAGGCGACTCTGGGTCTTTTAAGCCTAAATTAGTGCCCTTATCTCTGATGAGTACATGGGGAGGTCTTGGGCAATTTTATCGATTGTTCGATCATCCCTTTCTTCTCGAGCAGTGGTTATTAAAAACTCAGCAACCACTCGAGTGGGTGTTCCCGCCATAAATACCAGTCGGTCTGCAAGTTCAATGGCTTCCCTGATGTCATGGGTTACAAAAAGAACGGATCTAGGTCTTTCAGACCAAACTTTTAAGAGTTCGATTCTTGCCTTTCTTGCCGTTGGCGGGTCTAAAGAGACGAAGGGCTCATCCATTAGGAGTAGATCCGGATTGACTGCAAATGCCCTTGCAATAGCTGCCCTTCGTGCCATACCCATTGAGAGTTGACCCGGAAATAATTCCTTAACATCCTGAAGTGATACCGCTTCAAGTAGCGCCTTAATCTCAGACTCTTCGGGTCGCTGCATCACTAATCGAAGATTGGCGTCTATCGATAGCCACGGAAGCAGGCGTGGTTCCTGAAAAACATAACCAATTGAAGGTGTGACATTTGATTGGGTCTGGAAACGAATGGCCCCCTCATAATCATCGTCAAGACCCGAGATCAAATTTAGAAGAGTTGTCTTGCCGCACCCGGATGGTCCAATCAGGCAGACAAACTCTCCAGGCGTAATCGATAGTTCAAAGTCTTTTAAAACGGTCTTCGAAGGTCTATGTTTGGGATACCCCTTTTTTTGAATGCTGATTTCTAGCGTTTTCAAGCTTTCCACCGATAGGCAAAGCGTTCCAAGGGGCGGAGAAGTAGCCACTCCGTCAGTTGGGCGATCACAATAAAGGCCAAGGAATAAGCCAAGATACCGGCAACATCAAACATTTGGAAAAAAAGATGGAGCTGATAGCCCACCCCGTTACTTCTTCCGAGTAATTCAACGACTAATATGATTTTCCAAATCAAGCCTAGACCAGATCTTGCGGCAGCCAAAAGATAGGGTGCGAGTTGAGGTCCAACAATGTAGAAAAGTGTTTTGGTTTTCGTGACACGAAAGATCTTGGCCATTTCAAAGAAACCTGGGTTCATGGCTTTGGTTCCTTCGCGAATGCTTACTATGACATTAGGAACCTTATTGATGATAACGGCCAATATGGCCGAAAACTCGTTGAGACCAAACCACAAATAAACCAGTATGATCGTGACCAAGGCGGGGAGATTGAGAAAAAATACAAGCCAGACGTCAAAAATACGGTTTAACCAAAGGCTTCGCCCAAGAGTAATTCCGGCCACGGTGCCTAAAAGCATGGACAGGAAAAACGAGATCACAAGACGCTTCATTGTGATGCCCAGATGAAAAAAAAGATTCCCGTTGTCAATCTCTGAACTTAAACACTTTAAAACGCTCTCAGGGCCTGGAAATAAGGAAGAGTTTTGGTGCATTGAAAATGCGCTCCAAAGGGCAACTAACAAGGCTAAGGATGCGACTGGGTAAATAAATTTAAGACTAGCCATTTTGAACTTGGCCGCCACGCATGATATTGAGACTGTATGTCAGTTCGTCTGGATCACCTAGAGTAACTTCGGTAACCTGATAGCTAAGGGTTTGGGGTGGATTCGGCAATCTCACTTTGATGAAGTTTTCGGTGTAACCAAAAATGATAGTGTTTCCTTCGTCCAAAGATCGCACCCCCTCCCACAAGACCCGGGCAGATTTTCCTCGTTGACTGTTTAAGAATTCGAGCCGATGGCGGGCTGCCAAAAAATGGAGTGCTTGATGTCGAGATTTCTTAACCGTTGGGTGAACAGGATTTCCCATTAGAGCAGCTGCAGTACCCTCCCTTGGGGAAAAACTAAAGATGTGAATGTCACCGAATTGAATAGTGTTTACGAAATTTATGGTTTCGTTCCACTCGATGTCTGATTCACCCGGAAAACCAACAATTAAATCAGTCGTGATGTTAATTTCAGGAATGCGATCTCTAAGCTGAAAAACCAAGTCTTGAAACTCTTCTGTCCGGCAACGCCGCGCCATCCGCTTTAGAACTGAATTTGATCCGCTTTGTACCGGAAGATGAAGATGCGGAAGGAGTCTGGGATTTTCAAAAAGATCAATAAATTCTTGAGGAATATCCCAGGGCTCCAGGGACCCAAGACGGATCCTAGGTATCTTTGTCTGGTCTAGGATGTCTCGAATAAGTTGAGTGAGATTGACACCCAAGTCGCTGCCATATCCGCCCAAATGAACACCGGTTAGAACCACTTCCTGTAAACCGGATCTATGATGATCCTGTATTTCCTGAACGATTTCGTGGATCGTACGGCTCCTTTCTTCCCCTCTGGCGATTT
Organism: uncultured Methylococcus sp.; assembly: GCA_964343925.1. GTDB lineage: Bacteria > Pseudomonadota > Gammaproteobacteria > Methylococcales > Methylococcaceae > UBA6136. The sequence continues at coordinate 22,274 of CAYFLM010000017.1, read as the reverse complement.
TCACAATGCAATAAGTACAGTGATGACGACAGCCATCCTGTACCTTGACGAAAGCCCGATGACGACCCATGTTGAAAAGAGCGGATTCCGTTGGCGCTCCATCATGATGAACATGCTCGTTTAGATGCAGTCGTTCTAATGCAATTTGAGGTAATTTTTGTTTTTCCTGATTAGTGACAACCAGATCAACGCCCAGTTGACCTGCCTCTTTCGTATCCAGGGTGGCGTAGCAACCCGTTACAACGATTTTGGCATCAGGATTTTGGCGTGTCGCCTGTCGGATTAAATGGCGTGATTTTTTGACCGCATCACGGGTGACTGCGCAGGAGTTAATGATTAGAAGATCAGTAGGCTCTTGATCATTACCAATGATGCGATGGCCCTTCGATTGAAATTGCTTCGCCCAAGTCTCTATTTCGGCTTCATTCAGGCGACATCCGAGGGTTTTAAATTGAACGCGCATATTGGAGTGGACCGAGGTTTAATGGAGGTGGCAGTGGCGCATTTGCCCCCATTATATTTGGAATGGACCCGCAAATAGCTAAGCCCTTGAGAGCCCAAGCACGTCTTGCATATCGTAAAGCCCCGGCGTCTGGCCCATGAGCCAAGATGCTGCCCGCATTGATCCTTTGGCAAATGTCATTCGACTGGATGCCTTATGCGTGATTTCAATGCGTTCACCCTCATCTGCAAATAGGACCGTATGGTCTCCTACGATATCGCCCGCTCTAATGACTGAAAATCCAATACTGCCGGGTTTTCTGACCCCTGTTTCCCCATGTCTGTCCCAAACGGCAAGCTCCGAAAGGTCGGACTTCAAGGTTTCAGCGATAACTTCTCCCATTCTGAGCGCTGTTCCAGAGGGTGCGTCAACTTTATTTCGGTGGTGGGCCTCGGTAATTTCAATATCCCATTCTGAGCCAATCACTTTAGTGGCTGTTCTGAGAAGGTTGAGGCATAGATTCACCCCGATGCTCATGTTTGGGGCCAAAACGATGGGGATTTTTTTGGCAGCGTCTTGATAGAGCGCCTTTTCGCTTGCACTGAAGCCGGTCGTGCCGACTACGAGTGCTTTGCCTGCCTTAATGCAGAGTTCAAGCGTCTCCAAGGAGACCTTTGGCGATGTGAAGTCAATAACAACATCAGCCTTATGAATATGTGCTTCAAGCGAATGCGTCACGGGAATACCCAGGGTGCCGATACCGGCAATGTTGCCGGCATCTGAACCGATGGCGGGGTTTCCCTCGCGGCCAACTGCAAAAACCAGCTTGAGGTGCTCGGTTTCATGGCAGGCTCTAATCAAAGCCTGCCCCATGCGTCCAGTTGAACCGATAATTCCGATGCCGATTGTTCTCACACCCAGGTCCTAATTCTAATTATTACGGTTACGACAGGCCTAAAGCCCGATTTTATCGAAAAATTGTTTCACGCCATCCAACCAACCATGAGCTTGAGGGCTGTGCTGGCTGCCACCGCCAGTCAATGATTCCTCAAGTTGTCGCACCAGTTCCAACTGTTCCTTGCTCAAGTTTACAGGGGTTTCAATTTTAACGCGGCACATGAGGTCGCCTACGGCACCACCACGGACTGGCTTGACCCCCTTTCCCTTAAGCCGGAAGAGCCTTCCTGTTTGTGTCTCACCTGGAATTTTTAGGGCGACCTTCCCTGACAGCGTTGGAACCTCGAGTTCCCCCCCGAGGCAAGCCGTTGCAAAACTAATGGGAACTTCACAGTAGAGGTTAGCGCCGTCCCGTGTGAAGATGGCATGATCTTTAACCGAAACTTCGACATAAAGGTCACCCGGTGGTGCTCCCGCCTCACCGGCTTCTCCCTCACCGGATAAGCGAATTCTGTCTCCAGTATCCACTCCACCGGGTATTTTCACGGAAAGGGTTTTTGTTTCCTGAACTCTTCCCTGTCCCCGGCAGCTTGGACATGGATCTTTGATTTGTTTTCCAGATCCGCGGCATGTTGGGCAAGTCTGCTGGACCGCAAAGAACCCTTGTTGCATTCTGACAGCACCATGGCCATGACATGTTGGGCAAGTCACCGGGCTGCTGCCTTTCTTCGCGCCGCTGCCACCGCAAGGTTTACAGCCGACCAGAGTAGGTACTGGAATCTTAACTTCGGTACCCGATACGGCTTCCTCTAGTGAGATCTCAAGGTTATATCGTAGGTCTGATCCCCTCTGCGCTCCTCCACGTGCTCGCCCACCACCATTAAAGATGTCGCCAAAAACGTCGCCGAAGATATCGCTGAAATTCGCCCCACCACCAAATCCCCCGCCTCCCATGGACGGGTCAACCCCTGCGTGCCCAAATTGATCATAGGCTGATCTTTTCTTTGGATCGGATAGGATCTCGTAGGCCTCCTTGATCTTCTTGAACTGTTCCTCCGCCTCCGGGTTATCCCGATTGCGGTCGGGGTGATATTTCATCGCGAGACGGCGGAAGCTCTTCTTGATGTCGTCATCACTGGCGTTGCGAGCTACGTTGAGTAGTTGGTAATAGTCTTCTTTGGCCATAACGCAATATGCCGCTGTCGATGACAGCGGCCCTGTTGTTGTGAATCGGGTGGGTTAAGTGGGGTCTTCAATAAAGACCCCTTGGGTTAACTTACTTCTTGTCTTCCTTGACCTCTTCAAACTCGGCGTCAACTACATCGTCTGCAGCTGATCCAGCCTCACTGGCGCCGGCATCTGTTTGAGCGGCTCCTTTTTGGGCGTAGAGTTTTTCCGCCAATTTTCCTGCAAGCTCTGAAAGCGTCTGCGTTTTAGCATCAATCGCATCCTTGTCTTCACCCTCAAGCTCTTTTCTAAGTTCAGCAATAGCCGTTTCAATCGCGGCTTTTTCATCCCCAGCAACGCCATCACCCAACTCACTCAATGTCTTGGTTGCGCCGTGGATGAGGGAGTCTGCGTTATTTCTGGCTTGGACCAACTCGTGAATCCGCTTGTCATCTTCAGCATGCAACTCGGCATCCTGGACCATTTTTTTGATTTCCTCCTCACTCAGTCCGCTGGAGGCGGTGATTCGAATAGACTGTTCCTTGTTGGTAGCCTTGTCCTTCGCCGAGACATGCAAAATGCCATTGGCATCAATGTCAAAGGTAACTTCAATTTGTGGCATACCTCTGGGAGCGGGAGGAATATCTGCAAGGTCGAAACGACCGAGAGACTTATTATCTCTGGCCATCTCACGCTCACCCTGAAGAACGTGGATGGTTACGGCAGTCTGATTATCATCTGCTGTCGAGAAAGTCTGACCTGTCTTTGTGGGGATGGTCGTGTTCTTTTCGATAAGCTTGGTCATCACACCACCCAGTGTCTCGATGCCGAGCGATAGAGGGGTCACGTCCAACAATAAGACGTCTTTGACTTGACCGCCAAGAACGCCGCCCTGAATAGCCGCACCTAAGGCCACGGCCTCATCGGGGTTCACGTCTTTTCGAGGTTCTTTGCCAAAAATCTCCTTCACCATCTCCTGTACTTTTGGCATTCTCGACTGGCCGCCGACCAAAATCACTTCATCGATTTCACTGGGTTTGAGACCCGAATCTTTGAGTGCGGTATCACAAGGTTTTCTGGTTTTTTGAACCAAATCGTCGACAAGGGACTCGAGTTTGGCTCGAGTCAGTTTCAAGTTAAGGTGCTTGGGACCCGTCGCATCCGCCGTTACGTACGGAAGATTGATGTCGGTTTGCTGGCTGGACGAAAGCTCAATCTTTGCCTTTTCGGCAGCTTCCTTGAGACGTTGCAGCGCCAAAGGGTCATTGTGAAGGTCAATGGCGCTTTCACGCTTGAATTCCTCACAAATCCAATCAATGATCCTGAGGTCAAAGTCTTCACCACCGAGATGGGTGTCGCCATTTGTGGAAAGCACTTCAAATTGGTGCTCGCCATCAACAATCGCCATTTCAATAATTGAGACATCAAAGGTGCCACCGCCGAGGTCATATACGGCAACTTTCATGTCGCCCTGCTTTCGATCAAGGCCAAAAGCCATCGCAGCGGCAGTGGGCTCATTGATAATCCGCTTTACGTCGAGCCCTGCAATTCGGCCGGCATCCTTCGTTGCTTGGCGCTGGGAGTCATTGAAATAGGCAGGGACAGTGATGACCGCCTCTTTCACTTCTTCACCTAGAAAAGCTTCCGCATCTTTTTTGAGCTTCATGAGCACTCGGGCGGATACTTCGGGAGGCGCCATTTTCTTGCCGTTCACATCAATCCAAGCATCACCATTGTCAGCCTCGGCGATATTGAATGGGACGAGGTGGATGTCCTTCTGTACTTCGGCATCCTTGTATCGCCGGCCGATCAAGCGTTTCACAGCGAACAGGGTGTTTTTTGGATTGGTGATGGACTGGCGCTTTGCAGATTGTCCGACTAGAACTTCATTGTCGGGGGAAAACGCGACAATCGATGGGGTCGTGCGTGCACCCTCAGAATTTTCAATGACTCTGGGCTTGCCGCCTTCGAGGACAGCGACACATGAGTTGGTGGTGCCCAAGTCGATACCGATAATTTTTGACATTACATATCTCCAGATTTGAATTCGGTTTTTTTCGTTTCGCTTATTTAGAAACTGGCTATGAGTTGGATATGGAGGCTAGTTTCCGGTTTTCAAGAGGGCTTCAAACCGATTGTGCGACAACCACCATGGCAGGCCGCAGTAAGCGCTCATTTAATGTGTAACCCTTCTGGAAAACCTTGATGACGGTGTTGCTTTCGGCTTCATCGGTGGGTTGCATCGCCATTGCCTGATGGAGTTCCGGGTTGAATTTTTGACCCATAGGATCAATAACAATTACCCCAAATTTAGAGAAAGTGTCTCTTAGTTGTTTGAGCGTCAACTCCATCCCCTCCCGGAGTTTCTGGACCTCTTGGGCCTCACTGGTGTCGACACTCAGGCCAAGTTCCAAGCTATCCGCCACCGCCAACAGTTCTCGCGCGAATTTCTCAATGGCAAAGCGATGTGCGTTTTGAAGATCTTTATCTGAACGGCGTTTTAGGTTTTCCAGTTCAGCCTGTGTGCGAAGAAATTTCTCCCAGTTTTCTTCGGCTCTCTGATTGGCCTCCAAAATTTCCGCCGAAGTTTCAATAGGCGCCTCTACGTCCCCAGATAGGTTCTCTATGGTGTCTTCGATTTGTTGACCTTCCAGTTCTTTTTCTTCCTGGCTCATTCCGAGCATCTCCGTTGTAACTAAATTTAAGTTCTCGACAAAAAGACAACCCAGACATGGTGCGTCTGGGATTATTACTTTTGAATTGGGGGCAAAATTTGCTGATTCAAGGCCATGCTGACGACTTTTGCCGTCAGATCTACTAACGGAATAACTTTCTTGTAGGGTAGGCGAGTTGGACCAACAACTCCCAGAAATCCTATGATCTGTCCATTCGAACGGTAGGGTGAGGTGATGAGGCTGCATGCATCCATGGCCCTATGGCCATACTCTTTGCCAATAAACACTTTGACTTCTGGTGAGGTCATACATCGCTGAATGAGTCCTAGAGCGTCTTCTTTCTGATGGAAAGCCCTGAAAAGTGATTTGAAGTGATCGAATTGTTCGTTATCTATGAGTTCCGAGTATTCCATCAGGTTGATTTCACCCGAGATCAGAAGCGCCTTATCTCCGGATTGGGTGTTGCTGTTCAGGGTGATATTCATCAAAGACTGAGCGTCCAGAGTTTGACGATCCTTGGATAAGGCCCCCGTAAGGAGGCTGGGAATGCTGGATAGCTCCTTGCCCGCAAAGTGATGGTTAATATAGTTGGCTGCTGAGACTAATTCACTTTTTGAAAAGCTTCTTGGTGCGTTAATAATTTGATTATTAATCTCATGCGTGTTGCTGACCAGAACCACAAGAATTGTTCGATCCAGGAGTGGAATAAATTCGATATGCTGCAAGATCATCGAATCTTTTTTCGGGACGGAGACAATGCCTGCCAAACATGTGGTCTCTGACAGGATCCTGGATGCAGTCTGAAGTATGGCTTCCTGTCCCCCTTGACCTTCTAGGTCGCCTTTTATGCATTCAATAGTCTGCTTCTCGAGCGGTTGAACGGTCAAAAGACTGTCGATAAAAAGTCGGTAACCGTTTGCTGTGGGTATTCGGCCGGCAGAGGTGTGCGGCGATGTCACGAGACCCAAATTTTCGAGTTCGGACATTACATTTCGGATTGTTGCGGAGCTTAAACGGATTCTCGGATCTTGAGAAAGTGCCTGAGAGCCTATTGGCTGGCCCTCATCGATGTATCTTTCAACGAGGATCTTGAGTAGGTTTTGGGCGCGGTCGCTGAGGAGGGGGCTTTCGGGCAAAAGGTATCAATCCTGTTGGGTTGGCACTCTCGCATTGAGAGTGCCAAGAAGCTATCAATGCCTACGATGGCTGTCAAGGCTGGCCGGGGTCATTGCCATGCACGCTCTTCCATAGCTTGGTACACTCATTCTTATACAAAAACGGTCGCCCATGATGCGCGAAGGATCCTACGGTTTTGATATGTCTGTTCAATTTACCAAGATTGCATTGATCGGTAAGTCTCATGCAGAGAGGTTGCCTGAGACACTCACCCAACTGCACGATCACCTTCTAAGTCGGGGAATAGAGGTGATGGTTGAGGATGCCGCAGTGCCTTTCATAAAGGGAGGCAGGCTGGATGGATACCCGATTGATACCTTGGCCTCAAACTGTGATTTGGCGATTGTGGTGGGGGGTGATGGCACCTTGTTGGCCGCGGCTAAAAGTCTCTCGAGCTATGATGTTCCCCTGATAGGGGTCAATCTTGGACGGCTGGGTTTTTTGGTTGATATTTCGCCCGTCCACATGATTGAGCATGTTGAGAACATCCTCTCAGGGAACTTCGTCGAGGAAAAGCGGTTCATGCTGGAGGCTACCCTTTCCAGGGGAGGCGAGACCATCTACCGGCAATTGGCGATTAATGAGGTAGTCATCCATCGATTAAATGCATCTTCAATGATTGAGATTGAAACGGCGATCGACGGCCGTTTTCTCAACTCGCAACGCTCGGACGGGTTGATTGTGTCCACTCCCACAGGGTCTACCGCCTATGCCCTTTCCGCTGGTGGGCCTATCCTCTCCCCTCATATCAAGGCCATGGTACTCGCCCCCATCAATCCTCATACCCTTACAAATCGGCCGATTGTGGTCGGCGCCGAGAGTGTGATTGAAGTTGGGTTCAGGCCAAGTCGTGATTTCAGTGCTCAAGTGGTCTGTGACAGCATGCCCAGTCCGGACTTGAGTCTCAATGATCTAATCAGTATTCGTGCGAGTGAGAAATCGTTCAGGTTGCTGCATCCAGCAGGGTACGATTTCTTTGAGATACTGCGTATGAAGTTGAACTGGAGTACTGGAAATCCAGCCGAATCATGTTGACGCATCTCAATATCTTAGATCTTGCAATTGTTCAATCACTCTCAGTGGATTTCGATTCGGGATTGACTGTGCTTTCGGGGGAAACTGGAGCGGGTAAGTCCATTCTGCTTACAGCTCTCGGTCTCGGCTTAGGGGATAGGGCCGACTCCAGTTATATTCGGGCCGGAGCGCAGAAGGCCGAGGTCAGTTTGATCTTTGATCTGGGGGATAGCCCAGAGGCTCTGGAGTGGCTAACCCATCAGGAGTTATTAGATGAGGAGCAGACCTGTTCTATCAGGAGGATTATTGGCCATGATGGGCGCTCTAAAGCCTTTGTGAATGGTCGACCCGTGACGCTTCAGAATCTTCAGGATTTAGGCCAGTATCTGATGGAAATACATGGCCAGCATGCGCATGTGCTCTTGCTCAAGCCAACCGAACAGAGGCGCCTTCTAGATCTGGCGGGTGTTGATAGCCGTCTGGTTATGAAGGTCCGAGAGGCCTTTCGAGTCTGGAAACATCTTTCGGATCGCCTTAAGGAAACTCAAAACAATGCTAACGATCTTCAGTTGAAGAGGGCGTTGCTGGAGTTTCAAGTTGGGGAACTGGAGCAATTGGATCTCGCCTCTCTGGATTACGAGGGTCTGGTTGATGAGCATACGAGGCAAGCCAATGTCACCCGCATCATCGAGGTGGGACAGGAAAAGTTAGATGATCTTTATGAGCGGGAGGGACAATCGGTCAATGCGCGGCTTGGTCATGCAGTTCAGGCTTTAAAGAGTATCGAGTCAATGGCTCCTGAGTTCAAGGAGACTTTGCAGCTTCTCGAGGAGGCTCAGGTGAGCTTGAAAGAAGCCGCTCTTTTGCTCAGAAAATCGCTTGAGAAATTGGATCCAGATCCGAATCGGCTAGAGTTGCTTGAAAAAAGAATGTCAGAAGTCCATCAAATGGCTCGAAAGCATCAGGTGCGTCCGGAGGCGCTGGCTCCTTTGTTTTTAGCAATGCGGGATGAACTGAATCGATTAGAAGAGGATGAAGGTTCCTTGGATCAACTGGAGGAGCAACATCAAGCTGCCCTGACTGCTTATAACAAGGCGGCGCAGGATTTAAGCCATGTACGTAAGATCACAGCGAAAGACTTATCTCAGCGCATTACGGCGTTGATCCAAGAACTAGGAATGGCTCAGGGAAGTTTGAGTTTTGAAGTCAGGACCGAGGATCGTGCCCCAAGCCCGGATGGCAACGATAGTGTTGAGATCATGGTCAGTGTGAACCCGGGCCATCCTTCCAGACCTATTTCAAAGGTGGCTTCAGGAGGAGAGCTTTCTAGAATCAGTCTTGCCATACAGGTGGCAGCGCTGGATGCTAAAACAGTATCAACGCTGATTTTTGACGAGGTTGATACGGGTGTAGGAGGCGCAGTTGCCGAAATTGTGGGACAAAAATTGAGACTCTTAGGTCAAGACCGTCAGGTGTTCTGTGTCACACACCTCCCACAGGTAGCGGTTCAGGGGCACCAGCAGTTTAGGGTCGAAAAAAAGGTCCATGATGGGGTGACCCTTTCTAGTGTCTTGGAGCTCTCTGATGTTGAGAGGGAAGAGGAGGTCGCCCGAATGCTGGGAGGCGTTAAAGTGACGGAACAAACGCGAGCGCACGCTCGGGAAATGCTAGCCATTGCCCACAGGGGGGGCGAGGCTGCATGAGGAATTTATTAGGGATGCCGTCCACAGGAGCGGAATCTAGAGTGTTATGCTAATAAATCGGCAGGCTTATCTTGCAAGCCCCGCCTTTTTGGGAAGAGATTATCGTGAATGACATGTTGAAAAATTTGGTGCTTTGGGTGGTGGTGGCCGTCGTATTGATGTCGGTCTTCAATACCTTGGGGGGCCGAAAATCAGGGGAGAATGCGCTGCCTTACTCTCAGTTTATTGCTGCAGTTCAAGAAGGACAAATCAAGCAGGTCGTGATTGAAGGGCCCATGTTGCACGGTGTCTTTTCATCGGGTGAGAAATTTACGAGCTATAGCCCACCTGATGATCCCCATATGGTGGATGATCTTCTGGAAAACCACGTTGAGATCAAGGTTCAGCCCCCTGAGCCCCCTTCCTTCGTGATGCAGTTGTTGATCTCTTGGTTCCCGATGTTACTGCTTGTCGGCGTCTGGGTTTTCTTTATGAGGCAGATGCAGGGGGGAGGAGTCGGTAGGGGTGCCATGTCTTTTGGTAAAAGTAAGGCCAAATTGATCGAAGAGGATCAAGTCAAAGTGACCTTTGCGGATGTTGCGGGTGTTGAGGAAGCTAAGGAAGATGTTCAGGAGATGGTCGACTTTCTCAAAGACCCGGCTAAGTTCCAGAAGCTTGGCGGTAAGATTCCAAGAGGGGCCCTGATGGTTGGCCCTCCAGGCACCGGTAAAACCTTGCTTGCCCGTGCGATTGCAGGTGAGGCTCGAGTCCCTTTTTTCTCCATTTCTGGATCCGATTTTGTCGAGATGTTTGTGGGGGTCGGTGCGTCCCGAGTTCGCGACATGTTTGAAGAGGCTAAAAAAAATGCACCTTGCATTATTTTTATTGATGAAATTGATGCCGTTGGCAGGCACCGAGGTGCAGGTCTTGGAGGTGGTCACGATGAGCGTGAGCAGACACTGAATCAGCTACTTGTTGAAATGGATGGCTTCGAGGGCAATGAAGGCATCATCGTCATTGCGGCGACCAACCGGCCAGACGTGCTTGATCCTGCCTTATTGAGACCGGGCAGGTTTGACCGGCAAGTTGTTGTCGGCTTACCTGATGTCAGGGGGCGGGAACAAATTCTTAAAGTTCACATGAAGAAGGTGCCGCTTGCGGCGAATGTCGAGGTTGCCTACATCGCAAGGGGAACTCCAGGCTTCTCAGGGGCCGATTTGGCCAACTTGGTGAATGAGGCTGCCCTTTTTGCCGCGCGCAAAAATAAACGGCAGGTTGAAATGGCCGACTTGGAGCAAGCGAAAGATAAGATTCTGATGGGTGCCGAGCGTCGTTCCATGGTGATGAGCGATGAAGAGAAGCAATTGACGGCATACCATGAAGCGGGCCATGCCATTGTTGGAAGATTAGTCCCCGAACATGACCCTGTTTATAAGGTGAGTATCATGCCTAGAGGGCGGGCGCTCGGTATTACGATGTTTCTACCTGAGCGAGATCAATACAGCGCCAGCAAACGGAAACTCGAAAGCCAGATCTCCAGCCTTTTTGGCGGACGTATCGCAGAGGAAATAGTTTTTGGGAAGGATCGTGTGACGACCGGGGCCCAGAACGATATTGAGCGGGCGACCCAGACTGCAAGGAATATGGTAACCCGCTGGGGATTATCTGATCGATTAGGTCCTTTGGCGTACAGCGAAGAGGAAGGCGAGGTTTTTCTTGGCAGATCCGTCACTAAGCATAAAGTGGTTTCTGAGGAGACAGCGCATCTCATTGACGAGGAAATACGCTCTTTCATCGATCGTAACTATGAGAGATCCGAGAATATTCTTAGAGAACACATTGAAAAGCTGCATTTGATGGCTCAAGCGCTGATCAAGTATGAAACGATAGATCGTTTTCAGATTGACGACATCATGTCAGGTAAGACACCAAGGCCACCACAAAGTTGGGATGAAGCCCCACCTTCAAACGGGGAGAGCGCCGCTAGTGTTGAAGAGAGTGATTCTGGGAGTGGGTCTGTCGGTCCTGCTGCAGGGCAACACTAACGCTGTGCTGGTGCGTTAGGAGGCCTGACTTCCTGTCGGAAGTGAACCCTTTTTCAAGTGTATAGGCTGACATGAGTAGAAATTATTTCGGAACCGATGGTGTTAGGGGTAAGGTCGGGAACTATCCGATCACGGCAGATTTCGTCCTCAAGTTAGGATGGGCTGCTGGGAAAGTCTTTTGTCGTGATCAAAAGAAGGACCCGACGGTTCTGATCGGCAAAGACACACGAGTGTCAGGGTACATGTTTGAATCTGCTCTAGAGGCGGGTCTTGCTGCGGCGGGTGTGAATATTCGGTTATTGGGGCCTATGCCTACACCTGCCATCTCCTACCTCACGCGTACTTTTCGTGCAGAAGCAGGAATCGTAATTAGCGCCTCGCATAATCCCTACTACGACAACGGGATCAAATTTTTCGGGCCTGACGGCCTCAAGCTCTCGGATGATGTGGAATATCTCATTGAGAGTGAATTGGACCATCCAATGACTACAGTCGAGTCCGCTCGACTTGGAAAGGCTTCACGAATTACTGACGCCGAGGGTCGTTATATCGAGTTTTGTAAGAGCACAGTGTCTTCTGGAACCAATTTCACAGGACTGAAATTGGTGGTCGATTGTGCTCATGGTGCCACTTACCACATTGCGCCTCATGTTTTTTCTGAAATGGGGGCGAGCGTTGTCTCGATTGGTGTTAGCCCCAATGGGTTCAATATTAACGAAGAGGTAGGGGCGACAAGCCCCCAAGCGCTGGTTTCAAAAGTTCTGGAAACAGGTGCCGACCTGGGCGTTGCGCTGGATGGGGATGGTGATCGGCTGATCCTTGTTGATCATCAGGGTCATGTCGTAGACGGGGATGAGATTCTCTTCATCATTGCGCAGTCCCTTAGGGCAAAAGGGGATCTGGCGGGTCCTGTTGTTGGGACCTTGATGACAAACCTGGGGCTTGAGCATGCGCTGTCCCGATTGGGCGTTGAATTGAAGCGTGCTGCCGTTGGTGACCGTTATGTCATGGAGATGATGCTAAAGTCGGGGAGTTTGCTGGGTGGAGAAAGTTCGGGGCACATTATCTGCAGGCAATTGATATCGACGGGTGATGGAATCGTTGCAGCGCTTCAGGTCATAGAAGCGATGCAGTCATCGGGGAAGACGCTCAGCGAGTTACGCCGGGGGATGGATAAATATCCTCAAACATTGGTCAATGTTAGGACAAAAGAGCGCGTTAACCTTGAGTCCGTTCCGGCAATTCAAAGGGTCAAAGCTGAGGTCGAAGAACAGCTCGGTGACGAGGGAAGAGTGCTATTGAGATCCTCTGGAACCGAACCCCTGATTCGTGTGATGGTAGAAGGGATCGATTCGGTTAAGGTCTCCAACCTGGCTCAGAAGTTAGCGGATGCGGTGGCAAAAAACATTGGGGCTGAGTGACCGTTTCATGGGATTGACTGCGGCAATTGCACGCATGGCAGATCGCTTGATTATTTGATTAAATAAGCCCATAGCCCAGCTCGTAGGATCGAGCGCTCGGAAACCGTAGAGGAGGAATAGGATGTCTAAAGGCCAAAATTTGCAGGATCCGTTTTTAAATGCCCTGCGTAAGGAACATGTTCCTGTATCTATTTATCTCGTGAATGGCATTAAGCTTCAAGGAAAAGTCGATTCGTTTGACCAATACGTGATCATTCTCAAGAACACGGTAAGCCAAATGGTCTACAAGCACGCCATATCGACTATCGTGCCAGCAAGGCAAGTCAAGCTGAGCGGAGATCAAGAAGAGGCAACGGTTGAGCCTTGAATTGAGATGGGATCAGCAGGCTCTCTTGTCCAGAGGCTTTTAGTCTTTGTTTGATCGTCCTAGTATTGATGATAGGGCAATTCTCGTCGATGCCGAAGCCACTCCCGAGGATCCCCGGATTGAGGAGTTACGGGAGTTGGCGCTCTCTGCTGGGGTCACCCCCGTTGCTGTTCTTACGGGTAGAAGGCATTCCCCTGATCCTCGCTTCTACATAGGTAAAGGTAAGCTCGAAGAGTTGTCTGAACTTATAGAGATGAACGAAGTAGGCCTGGTTCTGTTTAATCAGGCACTCACGCCAAGCCAAGAAAGAAATTTGGAAAAGGCTCTGAGCATCAGGGTCTTGGATAGGACAGAGCTTATTTTAGATATTTTTGCTCAGCGGGCTCAGACTCATGAGGGCAAGTTGCAGGTTGAGTTGGCCCAGCTTCGGCACCTGTCGACCCGACTGGTGAGGGGGTGGACACATCTCGAAAGGCAAAAAGGGGGCATAGGACTTCGTGGGCCTGGTGAGACCCAGCTTGAGACGGATAAAAGGTTGATCGGTCAACGCATTATCCAGATACAAAAGCGTCTCGAAAAAGTCGAAAAACAACGTAATCAGGGTCGGCGAGCCAGAAAGCGGGCGGAAATCCCGGTGATTGGTTTGGTCGGTTACACCAATGCCGGAAAATCCACGCTTTTGAATGCGTTGACTGGCTCTAAGGTCTACGCAGCCGATCAGTTATTCGCGACACTGGATCCTTCACTCAAGCGATTGAGTTTTGGGGGCGGGGTTGAAGCCATTCTTGTCGATACGGTGGGCTTTGTAAGAGATCTTCCACATGAGCTTATCGCGGCATTTAGGTCTACTCTGCAGGAAACCATAGATGCGGATTTGTTGCTGCACGTTATTGATGCGTCTGATGAACAGCTAGACGAGACGATTGCTGAGGTTGAAAAGGTGATTGAGGAAATTGGTGCGGGAGAGATCCCGAGAATCCGAATCTTCAACAAAATAGATCGTTTGGAAGAGGCACGGCCCAGGGTAGAAAGAGACGACTCTGGTTTGACCCAAGAGGTGTGGATATCCGCGGCTCAAGATCTTGGGTTGACCCAGTTAGTTGAAGCATTGAGGCGCGATCTTTCGGGTTCCATGGGAAGGCTGCAGATTGAGTTGGGGCCTGCACAGGGCAATCTCAGAGCTGAGGCTTATCGCCGGGTTAGCGTTTTGCAAGAGGCGCCTAATGAGTCTGGGGGTTGGACTCTTGAGCTTGAGGGCTCGCCCGAGGTTTTGGCCTTGCTCAAAGCAAGGGCCGGGCAGATGACCTCAGTAGAGTCTTGATTCACATCTTGAATTGAATTTGTCTGGGCCTTTTCTGTGAGGGAAGTTAGAATTGGCCATCAATTTACGTCACGGGAGTCCCTGAATGTCCTGGAATGAACCGGGTAAGCAGCAGAATAACAACAAGGATCCATGGGGTGGTAAGGATCAGCAGAATCCGCCTGATTTGGATGAGGTGCTGAAAAAACTGCAAGACACACTGGGTGGGTTGTTTGGTGGTGGACGGTCATCGAGCGCGGGTGGAGGCGACCCGAATACCTCTAGAATTTTCGGTATTCTCATCGTTGCGGTTCTTGGACTTTGGGTCTTGACCGGCATTTATTTGGTGGACGCCGGAAGCCGGGGCGTCGTCTTGCGCTTTGGGGCTTATGCGGATACGACCTTTCCAGGACTCCATTGGCATTTACCCGCGCCGATCGAAAAAGTGGAGATCGTAAATATCGAGCAGCAAAGGTTTATGGAGATCGGGTATCGCTCTTCGGGGCGTCAACAAGCTTCCGGTTCTGTACCCAAAGAAGCGTTAATGCTTACCCAAGATGAAAATATCATTGATATTCGATTGGCGGTTCAATACCAGATAAAGGATGCGAGAGCCTACCTATTCAATGTTGCAGATCCGGACGCGACGCTCAAACAAGTCATTGAAAGCGCTCAGCGGGCCGTAATAGGCAAGAATACGATGGACTTTGTGCTGACTGAGGGGCGGGGTCATATCGCTGAAGAAATCAAATCGGAGATTCAGGAAACGCTCGATCAATATCAGACAGGAATTCGAGTCAGTAATGTCAATCTGGTCGATGCCCAGCCGCCTGAAGAAGTGCAAAGCGCTTTTGAAGACGCCATTAAGGCACGTGAAGATGAGCAAAGACTAAAGAATGAGGCTGAGGCGTATGCCAATGAGGTGGTTCCAAAGGCACGTGGTTCAGCTGCACGTTTGACCGAAGAGTCAGAGGCTTACAAGCAAAAGGCAATCGCCCGTGCGGAGGGTGAAGCCTCTCGTTTCACTCAGCTGTTGGCAGAATACGAAAAGGCACCTGATGTCACCCGCGAGCGGATGTACATAGAAACCATGCAGGATGTGCTTACACAAACTGACAATGTGCTGGTTGATCTCAAATCATCAAATAACATGGTCTACCTACCTCTTGATCGATTGGGTCGGCAAACTATGGGGTCAGGGGCCCCAGGTCTGGCTGAGGAAAACAAACCGGCCCAAAATCTGGTCTCTCAAGAGCCGAAGGAGATGGCAGCTCCAAAATCGGTTGCAAGATCAGGACAGACGCGTGGACGTGAGGGGAGGGGGCAAAACCCATGAGTCAGAAGCTAATGATGTGGTCAGCCTCAGGGTTCTTGGGGCTGATACTTTTGGTGGTGTCTACTTTTAGCGTGTCCGAGACTGAGACCGTCATCCTTCTTGAGTTTAAGAAAATTGTTGGATCAGACTTTCAGCCGGGCCTTCATTTTAAACTTCCATACCGCCAGATAAAGAAGTTTGATGATCGCATTTTGACACTCGAATCCCGGCCTGAACGCTTTTTGACCTCCGAAAAGAAGAATGTAATTGTCGATTGGTTCGTGAAGTGGAAAATCCAGGATCCTTCCAAGTTTTACACCAGCGTAGCGGGAGATAAGGTTCAGGCCAATATTCGTCTTGACCAAATCACCAAGGATGCCATGCGGAATGAGTTCAGCAAAAGAACCATTCGAGAGCTAGTTTCATCTGACCGAGGCCAGATTCAAGATGTGCTGACTAAAATGGTGAAACCATCGGTGTCTGAGTTAGGTCTTGATGTGGTCGATATTAGGGTAATGAGGATCGATCTACCTGAAGAGGTGAGTTCATCCGTCTACAGGCGTATGGAAGCTGAACGTGCGCGTGTTGCAAGAGAATTCAGGTCCAGAGGTGCGGAAGCCGCAGAAAGAATAAGGGCTGAAGCCGATCGAGAACGCGAGGTCATTCTCGGCCAAGCGCAGAAAGAGGCTGAAATGAAAAGAGGCGATGGGGATGCTACGGCCTCTGAAATCTATGCAAAGGCCTATGGAAAAAACAAGGAATTCTTCCAGTTTAATCGCAGCCTGATGGCCTATCGTGAGGCTGCCAGAAACGATCGGAGTCTCATGGTTCTGGGAACAGATTCGGAATTCTTTCAGTTCCTCAAGAAGCCTAAATAAGTAGCTAGCGGGATGATTGAATTTAAGTTTCCACATCAACCCGCTAGAATTAACACCTTTCGGGGTAGTATCTGCCCAACCTAGGACCCGACGTTCCATGTTAAGCCAAGATCAGTGGTTATTGCCTGAGGGCATAGAGGATGTTTTTCCTGAAGAGTCGGAGAGACTGGAGGCTCTGGGTCGAAGGATTTTTGATCTTTTTGCCTCTTGGGGATATCGGCTAGTATCGCCCCCGCTCATTGATTTCGTAGATTCACTTCAAGTGGGTACAGGCCGTGCGCTCGACTTGAATACCTTTAAGCTTACTGACCCTATCAGTGGAAGGCTGATAGGGATTCGAGCGGATATGACACCTCAGGTGGCTCGTATTGATGCGAGAACGGCGAAAGGGGGTGTGCCCTCTCGGCTCTGTTACAAGGGCGCTGTACTAAAGACCCATTCTGGCCACCTTGATCCTTCAAGGAATCCACTTCAGTTAGGCGCCGAACTTTACGGTTCTGGCGCCCCCAGTGCATCCCTTGAGGTGATGCGACTGATGCTGGAAATGTTTAAGACGGCCGAAATTTCTCCGGTTTATATCGATCTTGGACACGTTGCCATTTATAGGGAACTTGCCAAGATGGCTGGGTTGATGGAAGAGCAGGAGGCCAGGCTGTTCGATATCCTTCAACGTAAAGACCCGACGGATCTCAGGGGGTTTTTATCGGAGGAAGCGGTCGATCGAAGTATCGGCGAGATGATCGTTGCGCTACTCGATCTCAATGGGCCAAAGCAAATGCTGACGGAGGCAAAGGCAGCCCTGCAATCTGCAGGTCCGGTTGTATTGTCGGCGGTGCAGGAACTTGAATTGTTCGAGAGTAATTTAAGTGCGCTCTATCCAGATCTTCCGGTTCACTTCGATCTTGCCGAATTAAGGGGCTACGAATACCACACGGGAATTGTCTTCGCGGCGTTTGTTCCCGGACAGGGGCGGGAGATCGCTCGTGGTGGGCGTTATGATGAAATTGGACGCGTGTTCGGACAAGCCCGCCCAGCTATTGGTTTTAGTGCGGATCTCAAGCAGCTCGCTCGATTGGGATGTACGGTTGCCCCAGGTGGTGACAACAGTATTTATGCGCCCTTCAATCTGGATTCAACTGCACGCGCGCAGATACAAGGCTTAAGGGCCAATGGCCGAGTTGTTGTAGAGGCGCTGTCTGGCGATTGCCCGGGTCCAAGGGCACTGGGATGTGGTCAGGAGCTTCAGCTTCAAAGCGATAAATCCTGGAAGGTTATTGACCTTGAACGTGGTTAACAAAGACATACGGAAATTTAGATGGGAAAAAATGTTGTCGTAATCGGAACGCAGTGGGGCGATGAGGGCAAGGGAAAGTTAGTCGACCTTTTGACCGAACACGCAGAGGGTGTTGTGAGGTTTCAGGGTGGCCACAATGCTGGCCATACGTTGGTAATCGATGGAAAAAAAACAGTACTCCACCTGATCCCTTCCGGCATATTGAGAACAGGCGTTCAATGCTACATCGGGAATGGTGTTGTCCTCTCCCCGGAGGCCTTGCTCGAGGAGATGGCCGTATTGGAGCAGGCGGGCATTCCTGTTCAGGGTCGTCTGACGATCAGTGAAGGTTGTGCGCTTATTTTGCCGGTTCATATTGCGCTTGATCAGGCTCGGGAGAGAGCGAGGGGAGTCAATGCAATTGGAACGACGGGGCGTGGCATCGGACCCGCCTATGAAGACAAAGTCTCTAGAAGAGGTATTCGGGCAGGAGATCTCTTTTACCCCAAATTGGTTGAGGAGCGTCTGAGGGAGTTGCTGGACTTCCATAATTTTGTGCTGAGTCACTATCTCCATGCCGAAGCATTGGATTTTGGTGCCCAACTTGAACAGTTGTTTGAGGTGGGCGAGAAAATAAAACCCATGTTAGGCGATGTTGCAGGGAGTCTGCACCGATACCGTGAAGAGGGTTCGAATGTTCTCTTTGAGGGTGCTCAGGGCGCAATGCTGGACATTGATCATGGGACCTACCCGTTTGTGACTTCATCGAACACAACGGCGGGCGGCGCTGCTGCCGGAACGGGAATGGGGCTACTGGATTTTGATTATGTGCTAGGCATTACCAAAGCTTATTCCACCCGAGTCGGTAACGGCCCCTTTCCAACCGAACTTTTTGATGAGTGCGGAAGACATTTGTCTTCTCGTGGGGCCGAGGTGGGTGCCACAACGGGTAGAGCCCGTCGCTGCGGTTGGTTCGATGCGGTTTTGATGAAGCGATCGGCCAAGCTTAATAGCTTGTCGGGTATGTGTCTTACCAAGTTGGATGTATTGGATGGGTTGGATTCCATCAAGATCTGCACGCATTATCGGTTTCAAGGCAGTCTAATCGAGACCGTTCCAATCGGGGCGGAAGCCTACGCAGCTTGTGAGCCGGTTTATGAAACCATGCCTGGCTGGACTGAATCCACTCAAGGCATCACGAACTATAACGACTTGCCGGAGGCTGCAAGGCGGTACATTGAGCGCATTACGGATTTGGTTGGAGTTCCCGTCGATATTCTGTCTACAGGTCCAGACAGAAACGAGACAATTGTGATGCGACATCCGTTTGCCTGATTTTCCAGTATCGTTTTTTGACCCAATAATAACAATCGCCTAAGCGATGAGAGGGACCATGAAGAAGAGCAATTGGATTCGAAAGGCGGCCTTGACGCTATCGTGTTTTGGTTCATTTTTCGGTGTGGCACGATCAGAAACTTTGGAAGTAGGTCAGCCTGCCCCGGTTTTTGGCTTAAGTGCTCAAGATGGCTCCCATGTTGATCTGATGGATAGAAAAGGTAGGGGTTGGACAGTCCTTTACTTCTATCCAAAAGCCGATACGCCCGGTTGCACCAAACAGGCGTGTGCGTTCAGGGATCGCATACAAGTGATTCGGGATCAAAATGCTGAAGTCTACGGTATCAGCACTGACTCAGTTCCCGAGTTGGCCAAATTCCATAAGAAGTATCGTTTGAATTTTCCCCTCCTTTCAGACTCAGACGCCAAAGTGACTGAACTTTATGGGGTCAAGATGCCACTCCTGAGATTGTCCAAGCGTTGGACTTTCATTGTCGACCAGGATCTGGTCGTAAGAGCCATTGATAAAGATGTAGATCCCGCTCGAGATGCGGACTTAGTGGCTCAGAAAATCCAAAAGCTTCTGTCCGAGACTCATGCTTCCCCTTGACCAAAAAGATTGATCACTATGACACCTGCCATGATGAGGCTAATTCCAATGATGCTTGGGACATCCAGGCGTTGGTCATAGAAGATCCAGCCAATGATTGAGATGAGCGCGATACCGATACCTGACCATATCGCGTAGGCAATGCCCACCGGAATGGATTTCAACACGAGCGAAAGGAAAAAAAAGGCAGCAAGATAGCCGCTGATGACGATGATCGTGGGGGTGAGGACGGTGAAGCCATCAGAGGATTTCAGGGCCGAGGTCGCGATGACTTCCGATACGATTGCCGCAACAAGATAAATCCAGTTTTTCACGAATCTAGAGCATTCCCAACTGAAGTTGAGCGACTTCGGACATTCTGTCTCTCGACCATGGGGGATCAAAAACGACCTCCACCTGGACATTCCTTACGCCCGGCAACCCCTTGATGGCGGATTCTGCGTCAAACTGGAGGACTGGCCCCATGCCACACCCCGGGGCCGTCAGGGTCATGATGACGTGAACATCGTTTCTTTCCTGATCGACGGGTTTGACCCCGCAGTGATAAACAAGACCAAGGTCAACAATATTGACGGGAATTTCAGGGTCGAATATGGTCTTGAGGACTGACCAAGCATTTTGCTCGACTGTTTCAGGGTCTGTTCCCGTACTAATCTTGCTATGCATGGGGGGTTCCTTACCCAGGGCGTCTGCATCTTCGCCTGATATTCTGACCATCATGCCCGACTCAGTCGTCACTGTGAAATTCCCACCCAAAGACTGGTGGAGCGTCACAATGTGTCCCTGTGGGAGAGAGCTGGCTGTTCCATCTGGAATCAGAATCGTATTCACCTCCCTTTGAAGGACAATGCTTTCTCTTCCATATCCTTGCATCGACATATTGCTATCCCAAATTCTAATTTGAACTGAACATATGAATGATTTTTTGCGTCAGAGTTTCCGCAACAGTCTGTGCGGAAGCCAGACGTTCCCGATTTTCACTCGGAAAGGCTTTGAGTCGGACTCGGCTCTGCATGGGGCCTGGAACAAAGAATTCAACGCCTAAAACGTTTGGGTCTTGTTCTTCTCGAAGGGTACTTGCGAAGGTTTGAAGGCCGCGTTTGGCAACGCCATAAGCCCCCCAGAAAGCCTTGCCCTCGCCTATGGCGTCATCTCCAATGAAAACGTGAACACTGCGGCGAGAACGCGTTAAGAAAGGTTGACATGCCTGGGTCATCAGAAAGGGTACGGTCAAATTGACGTGAATGCATTGGGCCCATTGATCGGGGTCAATTTGTTCTATGGGACCTAGATGCTCAAACGATGCGGCACAGTGAATAATCCCATCCACATGGCCCATTTCCTGTTGAACGGTCTCAAGCAGTGCCTCGTAGTCTTGTGCCGTGGCGCCCAGAAAGTCTATGGGATACATCGCTGGTTTTTGAGCCGAACTGTTAATGATTCGGTCATAGATACTTTCAAGCTTACGTATGTTTCGGCCGCACAAGACAATCGTAGCGCCCATTTTGGCAAGTTTATCCGCCATTTCTGCGCCTAAAGTCCCTGTTGAGCCCGTGACAATCAGGACTTTTTCAGACAGTTCCCTCTTCATGGCGATGATGCAGGTTGTAAGCAGAGCCAATCCAGAAGTTCGATGGGTTCGTTCAGGATTTGATCAGCACCCCATCCAGCGATATCTTCCGAGGTATCAATGTAGCCATAAGCCGCCGCTAAGGTTTTCATGCCTGCTCTCCGACCTGCCTCGATGTCTCTTGACGCATCGCCTATGTAGACGGATTCATCAGGGTTCACTTCCAGTCGCTTACAGGCCTCTAGGAGTGGTTTCGGATGCGGTTTTTTTTCTGGTGTGGTGTCCCCACTGATAATGCAATCGGTGCGATGATGAATTGAGAGCGCCTTAATGATCGGGTCGGTAAATCGGCTGATCTTGTTGGTCACGACCCCAAAAGGAATGGAATGCCGATGCAGTGTGTCCAAGACTTTCTCAACCCCATCATAAAACCGGGTCTGACCGCAAAGATTCATGGCATAAAAAGAAAGCATACGGTCCACGAGCTGTTCATACAGTGCTTGATGCTCGGCGTCAGCCTCCCGAGCTTGGACCGACGGATTAATTTTGGACTGCGGTCTTTGCTTGGACAAAGCATAAGCCAGCATGGATCTGGCCCCGCCCGATATGTAGGGTTTTGCGCTGCCGTCATCAATCCTACTCAGACCCGCTGATGCCAGTGCATAGTTGAGGGCATTCATGAGGTCTGGAGCTGTATCAAGGAGCGTTCCATCAAGATCAAAGAGAACCGCACCGACCGCCCGATTTGCACTATTGCGCATAGGGCTTTTCGTATACGGCCAGATAATTAATATCTAAATCCTTTGGGCTCAGAGAAAATTGCTGAGTCAGGGGGTTGTAGATCACGCCCTCCATACCCAGCAATTCGAGTTTGTATTCTCGTGCCCACCGACTGAGCTCAGAGGGTCTGATAAAGCTCGAAAAGTCATGAGTACCTTTTGGGATCATGTTAAGGAGATACTCGGCACCTACAATCGCAAGCAGGTAGGCTTTCAGTTTTCGATTGAGCGTCGAGAAAAATACCTGACCACCGGGTTTTACAAGACGAGCACAAGCAGAAACAACTGAGGCAGGGTCAGGGACGTGCTCGAGCATTTCCATGCAGGT
>CAYFLM010000016.1:0-25954 GCA_964343925.1 uncultured Methylococcus sp. | reverse complement strand
AATAGTCGTGGTCTAGCCTCGGCGAGACTGGAGTGTCAAAGCCGTTACTCTGGTGGCCACACCAGAGTAACTCCGCACAGTAAGCCAGTGCCTGATAGCTTTAAAGCATGGAGATCCCATACCTGCTAAGGCTGCAACAGGAAACTGGGAACTCAAGCTTAGTACCTCTCTGTGAGAGAACCCAATCAAATGTTGTCGCAGCCCTAGATTGTCAATCCGAACTAGGAAATTACGTGATTGTGATCACGACATTTAATAACGGCCATGCACCATTACACAAACTGCGGACTCAGAAACGTCTATCTCAAGAACGGCTACCAAAAAATTGGTACGCCGTATGGGAAAGGCGTCATCATTCAAGACTTGGATGGATTGTATCGAGCAATTGGACTAAGCCTAGTCAGCCATAAACCACGCCTTTCCGGTTCAGAAGTGAGATACCTACGCGTCGGACTTAATCTCTCTCAACTTGATTTGGCACGGATCCTTGGCGTTGCGGAAACTTCCGTGCGTGGTTGGGAAAATCACCGGACAAAGATTACCAAACCCGCCGAGCGTTTGCTCCGAGCACTGTATCGTGAACACATGGCTGGGGACGGAACGATCCGAGAAATGGTCGAAGTGCTCAATCACCTGCACCAAAAGGCTTATGAGCGAAAACTAGAACTCGAGGCAACCAACGCGGGATGGCGAGAAGTGGCCTGATCCTTCTCGGCTGTAGATGCCTTCACCCTAATCAATACCAAACCTTCACTCTGCGGTCCTCCGGCTTTTCCCGTATAATCCTGACTGAGTTAGTCGGGAACTTCGCTTGAATCCGAAGACCCCTCCTGATGATCGGCAATTGGCCCACGGGCCTTAACCAAAATCATCCCCATTAAGATTGCCTACGCCAATGCCAACGAGTTCGTTCATGCTTGCCTGGGGCGTCATCCTGCTATTGACCGGATGGGTTTTTTATAAGCTCATTCAGTCGCGACGTACCCAAAGAATTACCTATCAGCGCCAGGACTTTCTGCTGACGCCCGAGGAACGCCAATGCCATGCCGCGATCCTTCAAGCGGCTGCCGAAGACTATATCGTCTTTGCAAAAATCCGAGTGGATGACCTCATCATGCCCCGTAGCCATGCCAAAACCGAGTGGGCGTGGTCCGAGCTTCAAAACCTTGAGGACACCCATTTCCCCTTTGTCCTTTGCCACAAGAATGACTTGTCGGTAGCTTGCGCCATTCAGCTCATTCAACACAGAACCCACCGGAAGAGCCCGGAAGCTCAGGAACCCTCCTTAAAAACGCTGTGTCAAGCGGCAGGGCTCCCACTGGTTCGACTTGAAGCAGGTCCCTTTTACGACACCCTGGACATCCGCCAGGCCATTCAAGAGGCGGTAAAAAAGGAACCGTTGTTCTTTTCGCCCAGCGATGGCCGTAGGGAACCCAAGATCTCAGATCCAGGAAAAATTGACCATGACTGAGTGGGTCGTTTATGGCATCAAAACCTGTGACAGCTGTAAGAAGTTATTGAAACAGCTTACATCGGAAGGGATCTCCCATCGCTTTCATGACCTCAGAATCGATGGTCTTCCGGAGCATCAACTTAAACACTGGATAGAAGTTTTAGGTCTTAAAGCCCTGATCAACCGATCGAGCACGACTTTTAGAGCACTCGATGAGCGTGAGCGCGAACGACTTGAAAGCCAAGAAGCCCTCCAGGTGCTGATGGCCTATCCGACTTTGATCAAACGACCGCTACTCGATACGGGGGCGCGTCTCATCCTAGCCCCAAAACCCCAAGACCTGGCCCAACTTTCATGAGCGAAGCACTCCAAATCACTCAGGCATTGATTCGTAAACGTTCCGTTACTCCCGAAGATGCGGGCTGTATGGAACTCATGATTGAGCACCTCGCGCCCTTGGGCTTCTCCGTGGAACGGCTGGATTTCGGCAGCACCCGCAATCTTTACCTTAAGCATGGCCAGTCAGGCCCCCTGCTCGTCTTCCTCGGTCATACGGACGTTGTTCCCTCCGGCCCCGAAGCGCATTGGTCCTCACCCCCATTTGAGCCTACGATTCGAGAGGGACTCCTCTATGGCCGAGGCGCTGCCGATATGAAAAGTGGGGTCGCCGCCATGGTGGTCGCGCTGAAGCAATTTGTGACCGCATACCCCGATCATGCAGGGATCGTAGGACTCCTCATGACAAGCGATGAAGAAGGCGATGCTCATGATGGCGTCGTTAAAGTTGTGGAAGTTCTGGAAAATCGGGGGGAGAAAATCGACTGGTGTCTCATCGGAGAACCCTCCAGTTTTGAGCGCTTGGGTGATGTGATTCGCGTCGGTCGCCGAGGATCTCTCTGTGGCGTACTGACGGTGTTAGGTGTTCAAGGTCATGTCGCCTATCCGGATAAGGCTGACAATCCCATCCATCGCTTTGCACCGGCTCTTCATGAACTGACCCAGGAAGTTTGGGACAAGGGCAATGACTATTTCCCCCCCACCAGTTTCCAGGTCTCCAATATTCAGGCCGGTACCGGAGCCGAAAACGTGATTCCCGGGGAACTCAAGGTGTCCTTCAATTTTCGTTTTTCGACGGCGCTCACGGAAGCCCTGATCAAGCAGCGCGTAGAGGCGATTCTCAATCGTCACGGGCTTCGCTATGAAATCAAATGGCGTCTTTCTGGGGCCCCCTTTCTTACCCAGCAAGGCCCACTGATTGGGGCCACACAAAAGGCACTTGAAGACATCCTTGGTGCCAAGGCCCGGCCGGATACGGGGGGTGGCACCTCTGATGGCCGCTTCATCGCGCCCACCGGTGCTGAAGTTGTGGAACTCGGGCCTCTCAATGGTTCCATTCACAAAATTGACGAACACACCCCGATTGAGGATATCGATACCCTGACCCAAATCTATCTCAGGATCATCGAGAACCTCCTCGCTGAACCTTTGCAAGGGCCAGCATGAACGTCCGTTTTGATTCACCTCTGATTTCACCCGAATGGCTTTTACCCCGCCTCGATCAGGAAGCCTGCGTCGTACTGGATGCGAGCTTCTTTTTGCCTGGACAAGGGATGGATGCCAAAAATGAATTTTTGAAGGGCCACCTTCCGGGCGCCCAGTTCTTTGACATCGATGAAGTAGCGGATACCTCAACCGATCTCCCGCACATGTTGCCTAGCGCCAGCGTATTTGCGGCAGCCGTAGGGGAGCTGGGGATTGGGCCCAAGACCCCTGTGGTGATCTACGATCAAAACCATTTCATGGCCTCCGCCCGTCTTTGGTGGACCTTTAGGGTCTTCGATCATCAGTCGGTTTACGTCCTCGATGGAGGCATCGAGCGCTGGAAAGCCCTGGGATTCCCTTTGAGTGAAGGGCCCTCGAAGTCCCGCCTCCCTCAGGATTTTGTTGCCACCCTGACCCCAGGTCTTTTTCGAGATCTTGCCGACATTCGGGTGGAACTGGAGCGCCGCCGCTATACCCTGGTAGATGCAAGGCCTCAAGGCCGCTTTCAAGGCATTGATCCTGAACCCAGAGCCGGTCTTCGACAAGGCCACATTCCTGGGAGCCTCAATGTCTTTTTTAAAGATGTCATTGATCTCGAACACAAAACCCTAAAACCCCCCAGCGTGCTCTCAACCCTCTTCCGGGAAAAGGGGATCGATCCACTGTCTCCCATCATTACCACCTGTGGAAGCGGGGTAACGGCCGCCATTTTGAGTCTTGCGCTCTACACCATCGGCAATGAGCGAGTGCCCGTCTATGACGGCTCCTGGGCTGAGTGGGGTTCGAGAACCGATACACCGATTGAGACAGGCCCTTGATACGGATACTTATGCTTCTGATTTCACACAACATCCATATCCAAACCCGATTTCAAGAACCGCTCATTTCTATAAGAGAGCAAGATTTGCGATAATAGATAGATGAATAACTCCGATCGCCGTAAGTCATTTGAACCCAAGAGTTTGAAACTGATTTATGCGTCCAACACAAGCCAGTCCATCCGATGAGTAACGCCCTAAAAGAATTCATGACCGTCTGTCAGACGCGTGCCGAAGCCGCGCTCGAAGCGCGCCTTCCTGCAGAGAACAAGATGCCCGAACGTCTGCATCAGGCCATGCGCTATTCAGCCCTTGGAGGTGGTAAACGCCTACGCCCCCTGTTGACCTATGCGACTGGAACGGCACTCGGACTTTCCCTTGATATTCTGGATGGTCCCGCATCAGCGGTTGAAATGATTCATGTTTATTCATTGATTCACGACGATCTTCCCGCGATGGACGATGACAGCCTTCGCCGTGGTAAACCCACCTGTCATGTGGCCTATGATGAAGCCACCGCGATTCTTGCAGGCGACGGTCTCCAAGCCCATGCGTTTCATGTTCTGGCGAGTGACCCCAGCATCAAGGTGCCTGCCGAAAATCGGATTGCCATGATCGAAAGCCTTGCGACCGCCTCCGGCTCGCTGGGCATGGTCGGTGGACAGGCCATTGACCTTCACTCGGTGGGAAAGACCCTCGATCTCCCGGGTCTTGAGAACATGCATATTCGTAAAACGGGTGCCCTGATTCGTTGCAGCGTGCATCTTGCCGCGCTGGCACGAGATCCTATTGATGCCGTATTGACTGACCGACTCGACCATTACGCCAAATGCATTGGTCTTTCTTTCCAGGTCAAGGACGATATCCTTGATGAAGAGAGCGATACCGCCACCCTCGGAAAGACCCAGGGCAAGGATCGTGATCACAACAAGCCGACCTACCCTGCCCTGCTCGGCCTTCAAGGCGCAAAGCAGAAGGCTCAGGAACTTCATGAAGCGGCGATCGATAGCCTCTCCGGATTTGGTCCCGAGGCCGATTTGCTTCGCGCCCTGTCGCTTTACATCATCAGTCGGGAACACTGATGAACTTAGAGCGCCTTACAGCCTCTTTCGGCGGGAACCTTCCCGCAAGCTCCGCACGAGAGCGCTTGTCCGCCGTGCACCCTAACGCCCAAAAGCTCAGGCTTTCCGGGAGTCCCTCACCCCGTCATGCGCAGACTTCTGCCTGACACTGCTCGTTATCCTGTACCGGCTCATGACTCAGACAACCCGAACCCCACTCCTCCCCAGCATCAATGGTCCAGAAGACCTTCGTCTCCTGCCTGAAGATCAGCTCCCGCAGGTCGCCGAGGAACTGAGAGAGTATCTGCTCCAGTCGGTCAGCCAGTCAGGTGGGCATCTCGCGGCAGGGCTTGGCACGGTCGATCTTACGATTGCCCTCCATTATGTATTCAACACTCCGGACGATAAGCTGGTCTGGGACGTCGGGCACCAGGCCTATCCTCACAAGATTCTGACCGGTCGCCGGGATGCCATGCCGACGATTCGAAAAAAGGACGGTCTCTCCGCATTTCCTAGCCGGGATGAGAGCCCCTTCGACACCTTTGGTGTGGGCCACTCCAGTACCTCCATCAGTGCGGCACTCGGCATGGCCATCGCAGGCGGCCTGGATAAGCGTGACATTCACGCCGTTGCCGTCATCGGGGATGGTGGCATCACGGGCGGTATGGCTTTCGAAGCCATGAACCATGCGGGTGTTCTGGACGCCAACCTTCTGGTGATTCTGAACGACAACGAAATGTCGATCTCACCCAATGTCGGTGCGCTCAACAATTATCTGGCTAAGCTGCTATCCGGAAAGTTCTATTCCAATATTCGCCAGGGCAGCAAGGAACTCCTCAAAAACCGCATGCCCAGTGTTTGGGAACTGGCGCGCCGTGCAGAGGAACATGTGAAGGGCATGGTGGCTCCAGGAACCCTGTTTGAAGAACTGGGATTCAACTATATTGGCCCGATTGATGGCCATGACATGGAAACCTTGGTAACGACGCTCCGCAATCTTCGGAATACCAACGGCCCTCGTTTCCTCCACGTCGTCACCAAGAAAGGTAAAGGCTACCTTCCTGCAGAACGTGATCCTGTGGCCTATCACGGCGTGGGCAGTTTTGACCTCAGCAAGGACCACCTTCCCAAGGCAAAGCCTTCAAGCCCGACCTATACAGAGGTCTTTGGTACTTGGCTTTGTGATATGGCGGAGAGGGATCGCCGTCTTTTGGGCGTGACGCCCGCGATGCGTGAAGGGTCGGGTCTCGTCGAATTCGAAAAGCGTTTCCCCGACCGTTATTTTGACGTCGGTATTGCGGAGCAACATGCCGTCACCGTTGCAGCAGGTCAAGCCTGTGAGGGCTACAAACCCGTTGTAGCCATCTACTCAACATTCCTGCAACGAGGCTACGATCAGTTGATCCATGACGTTGTGCTGCAAAAGCTTCCGGTCCTCTTTGCCATCGACCGCGCGGGCCTTGTAGGTCCCGATGGCCCGACCCATGCGGGAAGCTTTGATTTCAGCTATCTCCGCTGCCTCCCTGACATCGTGATCATGGCACCTGCGGATGAAAACGAATGCCGCCAGATGCTTTATACAGGTTTCAAACATGAAGGTCCGGCTGCCGTCCGCTACCCCAGAGGCAAGGGGCCCGGCGCCGAAGTTAAAGCTGAGATGACGCTGCTGCCTATGGGCAAAGGTGAAATTCGCCGCAAGGGTCAGCGCATTGCGCTCTTGGCTTTCGGCTCCATGGTCATGCCCGCACTCGAGATTGGTGAAGCACTCGACGCCACGGTTGCGAATATGCGTTTTGTAAAACCATTGGATGAAGCGCTGATTCTCGAACTCGCGGCCACACATGATGTCCTGGTTACGATTGAAGAAAATGTCATTCCAGGCGGGGCCGGCATGGGTGTGGTTGAGGTGCTGAATGAACACTTGGTGTCCGTTCCGACCCTGACCTTGGGCCTACCTGATCGTTTCATCGAACAGGGCACGCGAGAAGAGGTCCTCACCGATGCAGGCCTTGATGCCCCAGGCATACGCGCAGCCATCGAAACCTATCTCAAGAAACTCGAACAAAAGCGGGCTGGCTAAAGCCGAATGGACAGACTTAAATCGAAGATCCGGGACATTCCCAACTTTCCGAAGCCCGGCATCATTTTCAAGGACATCACCCCCGCACTCCGGGAGCCTGAAACCTTGAAATTGGCGGTCGAAGGACTTGCGGCTCCCTTTAGACAGCAGTCGATTGATGCCGTCGCCGGTATGGAAGCCCGGGGGTTTATTCTGGGATCCCTCGTCGCCTACACGCTTGGCGTTGGTTTTATTCCCCTTCGAAAGCCGGGGAAGCTTCCTTACGAAAGCACCTCCATTCATTACGACCTCGAGTATGGTTCGGCGGCTCTTGAAATTCATACCGATGCCCTAGGCCATCATGACCGGATTCTCATCGTTGATGATCTTCTGGCTACGGGTGGGACGGCCAAAGCCAGCTGCGAACTTATTGAACGCCTGGGAGGCGAAGTCGTGGCCTGCGCCTTCATGGTCGAACTTGGATTTTTGAATGGGCGATCCAAACTGACTGGCTGGAACATTCACTCGCTGATTGAATACTAAGCTGGAAACCTCACCCCGATTAACCGTGGCCTCACCCGTCACGCGCCTTTTCCAACTCACCGACTTTCACCTGAGATCAAGCCCGACCGAGACGCTCAACGGCGTCTATACGGATCAAAGCCTTAAAGCTACGCTTGATCGTCTAGAAGAAGAAAACCCCACTGCCCAAGATGTCTTCCTGCTCACAGGAGATCTCGCACAGGACCCTGCTCTCGAGACCTATGCGCGCATGATGGCGCTCCTCAAAGGACTTCCCTCAGCCCCCTATGCGCTCCCAGGAAACCATGATGACTTCAGACTGCTGCCAAGGGACACCCGCCTTCAATTAGACACGCGGATTCCGATCGGTAATTGGCAGATCCTCAGTCTCGACAGTACGCTCGAGGGCTCACCCAAGGGGTACCTTCGAGACGATCAGCTGGATTTTCTCGAAAAGACACTCGCGCAGTATCCGGACCCCTTTACCCTGATTGCCGTCCATCACCCCCCCATCGCCACGCGCAGCGCCTGGATGGATACGATGATGATCCAAAACGCTGAGGCATTCTTTGAGCGCATTCAAGGCCATTCGAGGATCAAGGCCATCCTCTGCGGCCATATCCATCAATCTTTGGAAGATCCTGCTTTTGGGATACCGGTTCTGGGCTGCCCTTCAACGGCATTTCAGTTTGAACCTCAATCAACAGGATTTTCGATCGATCGAAAACCTCCCGGGTTTAGGATGCTTGAGCTCTATGAAAACGGTGACTGGTCGACCCGGGTGATTTTTGCCGAAGCACTCCCACCCGGACTCGACCTCGAATCTAAAGGTTATTAACCCAGCGTTCCATCGGCCTTAAGATAGGCCTCAATGCCGAGCAGGTCGCGGAGTTCAGTCAAGGCATCCCGATAGACCTTGCGCTTGAAATAGACGACATCGTTAACGGGATGCCAATAGTCCACCCAACGCCAATGGTCGAATTCAGGTTTATCGGAGCAATCCAGGCGGATTCTGGATTCTTCCGAAGCGAGCTTTAGCATGAACCAGATCTGTTTCTGGCCGATGCAGACAGGACTGGATCGCCTTCGGATAAAACGCTCCGGCAATTCATAGCGGAGCCACTCGCTGGTTCGCCCAATAATCTCGACATCACGGCTTCTCAAGCCCACTTCTTCGTAAAGCTCACGAAACATCGCCGTTTCAGGATCTTCATTGCGCTTGATGCCGCCCTGGGGAAATTGCCAGGACTGCATGCCGATTCGACGCGCCCAAAAAAGGCGCCCCTCATCGTTTGAGAGGATGATCCCTACATTCAGGCGATAGCCATCCCGGTCGATCATGATTGAGCCAACATCCTGTAGACAAGCCCGCGTGTATAATCGCCGGCTGGTTAAACGCTTAACCGTCGAATCGCTCTCACCGAGACCTTAGGTCTCAAGGCTAAAAAGCGTCGACGTACACTCCGTCCGACTGTAAAGGAATCTCGTGACTCTGGCAATATTTGACCTTGATAACACCCTCATTGCAGGCGATAGCGACTATCTTTGGGGCCAGTTTCTGGTCGAACAGGGACTCGTCGATGGCGATGCCTACGAGGCCGCCAACAATCGCTTCTACGAGGACTATCGGGAAGGCAAGCTCGATATTGATGCCTTTTTAAGGTTTGCGCTCAAGCCGCTCACTGAACATGACCTTGAAACGCTCCATGCCTGGAGAGACCAGTTCATTGAAGAAAAGATTCGTCCCATTCTCCTCCCATCGGCCATAGCGCTTCTGGATGCGCACCGAAAACTGGGACACACCCTCCTCATCATCACGGCGACCAATCGGTTTGTCACCCAACCGATTGCAAGCCTTTATGGGATTGACCATTTGATTGCTACCGCACCCGAACTCAAGGGGGGGCGCTATAGCGGAGGGTATGAGGGTATTCCCTGCTTTAGAGAGGGCAAAGTCGTTCGACTGGACCACTGGTTAGCCACCGAAGCGGCTTCACTTCAAGGGAGCTGGTTCTATAGCGATTCACACAATGATCTTCCCATGCTGAGGAAAGTCGATTATCCGGTGGCCGTCGACCCGGACGAGACCCTCCAAAGGACCGCAGAAAAGGAAGGCTGGCCAGTGATCTCGCTAAGGGATCCCGATGCAGCAGCCGTGCTCAGATCCTTGGG
The DNA here is from genome assembly GCA_964343925.1 of uncultured Methylococcus sp. Taxonomy (GTDB): domain Bacteria; phylum Pseudomonadota; class Gammaproteobacteria; order Methylococcales; family Methylococcaceae; genus UBA6136. Next base: position 16,327 of record CAYFLM010000016.1, on the reverse strand, counting down.
GTTTCAGAACCCCTAGCGCTCAGAGGCGAGCGCCGGTATCCCTTCTGAGGGATTGGTGACGGTGATCGTAAAGAGCTTTGACGTCGACGTATTGATGAATCGAACGCTCTCAGGCGGCACGGCCCAGACGCCAGGGTCGGATGCCACCGCCAGCACAGGGCGGGTCTCGCCCGAGGGTTGAATCGCACTATCGCGATTGACCCGATAAATATGCCGTTGGTCACTGACCGCGAAGCCTTTTCGAACGATAAAGCCTGGGTTACCTGAAAAAATCACATAGACACTGGTTCTATGATGCGGCGCCTCCTCGGCTTCATCGCCGACAAAGACACCGGGTTTTGGATTGGTGACGGCAACCTTATAGGGCTTTGGAACTCGGCTCACGACGGTCTTTAACGTATCCTTGGGCAGACGATCCTCAACGACATTGAGGCTTTCTGAGGCAACGAGTTCACTATGACCCGTTTTTTGAATGAGGACCTCCTCCAGCGTTCGAAAAGAGTGCCTCCCATCGGTAACGACGGTGCCTTCAGGCACCCAGAGCCCCGGCGTTCCGGAGAATTTGAGTTCCGCTCTCATCTTCCCGGGTTCGTGCGCCCGCTCTTTAGCATCCTCTGGCATCGCATCAATCACCCTAGGCTCTGTTCCCACTTGAGCCAACTTCTCAAAATCTGGCGGTGGCGTAGGGTCGTGACGCTCACGTCCGCTAAAGGGGATCGAAGACGAACACCCCGTCAGAAACAACAGAAGGAGCAGCAGGTACTTACAAAAAAGGCCCTGCATCAAGGGGCCTCCCGGGTTTCAATGGGCTCGATTTGAGTGATGCCCGCATGATCATCAAAGTGTACCGTAAGGCATTGAGTCGAGCGTTCCGTATCGCTGGCCCCTGCGCCTTTAAAAAAGGTCCGATCCCGCTGGCTCATTTCGGCATCGGGTTGAGGGTCATGCTCGATTTTTCGAAAAAGACTTCGAACGATAATCCAGCTCAGCCAAAAAAGCGCGATGGTTAAGACCGTTTCGCCATAAAGCTCCATGAGACCCAGGAGGCTCTTGTAACCCCCAAACCAGCGGATCTCCTGCGAGAACTTCCTGACTCCCATCAGCCAGCCCGCCAGAGTCACGATGGGGACCAAGAAGTAAATCCACAATATCCAGCAAATCACCGTAACGAGAAAGGACCCAACCCGCTGACTCAGGGTCTGAAGGTGGGGCATTTCGATGATGAGTTTACGGTGATCGCTCATTCCTGCCTTAATCCCCGATCGGTGGTGACCCAGATCGCCCGCTGGCCCCGTTTCTTTCTCACCGCCGCAAAAAATCCGTTTACGGTCGTCGCAACGTTAATCATCCAATAGACGATGGGATACCAGATCATCCAGTAGTAATGCCGCGCCGTATTGCCGACGCGCCGCTCATAGCGGGAGTCGATATAAAGACTCACGGCAAATTGAACGAGACAGGTGACACTCAACAACATGCTTGTCCAACTGGGTGAAAGATCCGCAAGCTGCTCTCTCCGGCTTTCATGAAAAAGCTCCATCGGTAAGATCATCAAGGTCCCCATGATCAGAAAGGACCATGAAATACTGATCACCGACTCAAGATAGAGCGGCCACATCCCGCGAGAACGCCAACTGAAAATACGACCGAAATAGCGAATCAGGACTTCAACACCACCTTGTGCCCAGCGGCTTCTCTGCTTCCAAAGCCCGGAGAGCGTTTCAGGCATGAGGACCCAGCAGAGCGCATTCGGTTCAAAGCGGATCTGCCAGCCCGATAACTGCAGTTTCCAGCTGATATCAATGTCCTCGGTCACCATGTCGGGACTCCAATACCCCACCTGACTCAAGGCTGATTTACGAAAGCCGGCAATCACACCGGAAACGGTAAATATCCGGCCATACAGCCGTTGCGCCCGCTTGATCATACCGACAATCGCGGAAAACTCCCCGACCTGAACCTTGCCGAGCAAGGTGGAGCGGTTCCGGATTCTGGGATTACCCGTCACGGCCCCCACATCCGGATTTTCGATGAAATGGCGAACGATCCAACGGGTCGCATCCGGGGAAAGCAGTGCATCCCCATCAATGCAGACCAGAAACTCACTGGGTGTGAGGAGTGCCGCTGTACGAAGCCCCACCGCCTTGCCCTGATTGGTCGCAAGATTGATGACCCGAAGCTCGGGATGGCGTTGGGCGAGTTCTTCGAGAATCTCCAGCGTGTTATCGCGACTTCCATCGTTAATGGCGATGATGTCGAAATTTGGATAGTCCTGATTGAGACAGAAATGCAGGGTCTCACGGATATTATCCGCTTCGTTGTGGCAAGGAATCAGAATCGAGACCTTCGGATAGGTCATGAGTTCCGGATGCTGACCCTCGGCTTTTCGTTCATGACGGAGATAGTAGAGGACCGCACCGATCATCCACACATAGGCCATGAACAAGGGGTAATAGAACATGAACCGTGCAAAGGCATCATCCAAGGACTCCCAACCGGGCCAGTGAATGATTTCGGGCAGCCATACGCTCGTAAAGCGCGTCCAAAGCTCAGCGCCTTCCCGCTTAAAAATGTCCAGAAGGTCGGTCATATCGCGGGAGGGGCTTTACTCAAGGTTGAATCTCGACGGAAAAATGCTTCTTTAAGGTTTCGAGCTTGGGCTGATCATCGTAAGGATTGTCAGGATAATAGCCAATATGCTGAACGCCCGCATCCTTTAGGAGTTTGATCTCCTTCTGGAAGATCTCCATCGGGATCGGTTTTTGGGTGTTCCAGTCGACCGTCTGCAATTCAAATACGGACTTTTTGAGCCCCAGAGGTTCTTTCGCCACCTTCGTGATCAATTCTTTGAGCCAGGCTTCGGGCTTGCTGGCCTTCTCCATGTAAGGCATCGCCTCAATTGCAGCATAATCATAATGCTTCAAAAAGCCTTTCAGCGTCTGTGCATACCATTCCTCACTCTCAGGCTGAAGAATAGGCAAGGCGTAGATATTACGGGCCGTTTTAATCAAAGGCCGATAGAAACGAGCGCGCTGAGTCAGATAATCCGTGTACTGCAACATGAGCTCAGATTTGCCCCGAGCCCAGGCCAAACGGTGCGCCGGTGTATCGTGGAGCTTTCCAAAATCGTCCGAGAGCCCCCATACCTCCTTGGCGAAACGAAGACCCCGGGGGGAGACATCCTCATAGTCGGAGAGAATGCCATCGTCATGGAACAGGATGCCATCAAATGCGGCAAACTTCCCCAGATCCTCATAGAGATCACCGACCCAGCGCCTTGCATCCGGATGAAGGGGTGAGAGGCGGGTATAGATATGGCTCGGGATCTCAGCCTTGCCCTCTCGCCATTCCATCACACGCCAATCATCAGGAACATCGGCCTTGTAGGCCATCATCGGCATCCAGGCAAACACCTTGACGCCGGAGCGCGTCTTAAGCTGCCAGGCGACGCGATTAAAGAGATCACTACGAACAGGGAGATGACGATTGGGGAAATAGAGCGCATCGGCATTGCCATCCCCATCTGGATCTGAAAAAGCCTCGAGGTAGACCGTCGTGATTCCCATCGCCCTGACGCGTTCGATCAAAGCATCCAGATTTCGGACCAGCTGTTCACCGTCCTTGTCATAAATAAAATCAAGATCGATATGCGCGATGCGTTGGGGTCGGTCACCGCGCTGGGCGGTCACAATCTTTTCGAACTGTTGAACATTGGGATCGTCCGAGATCAGGAGCCTTCGAACTGCGCGGAGGTCAGCCAGCGTATTGATGCCATCGCGAAGCGCCATCGTATAGGGCATCCCCGCAAGACGTGCCGCTTCCAGCGTCGTCTCGTTGTATTCGCCAAATGGCCAGACCATGACTCGGGGGGCAATACCGGCGTTCTGCCAAATGAAATCGCGACTGATGGCCACCTGGTTCAGAATACGCTGACGGTATTCTTCATCATCTTCATACTGACCCAGATCCGTGTCGTAGACGTGTGCCGTTGCCGCAGGTTGCTCATTGCCTTGTGGATTCGCGATGAGACCCCGGTGTAGGTCGTAACTATGGGACGCCACTTCCACAAGACCGGAGCGGGATAACTCCCGCACCTGATCCCAGGTCAGGAGCGCCTTGTCCTTAGGTGCTGTGGAATCGGGCTTCTGGTCCATCCAGGAACCTACCAGAGCGACGAGCGCCGGGTAGTGGTAACGCTTAAGGAGCGGAAAGACCCGGGTATAAAAACTTTGATAGCCGTCATCAAATGTGAGCAGCACGGCCTTATCGGGGAGATTTTTCTTGGCTTCACTGGCATCGATGAGATCTTGAACCGAAATCACCTGATAACCATGCGATTTGAGCCAGGCAAAATGTCCCTCCAGATGTTCCTGACACACCGCCACCCGGTCAAAGGGTGGAACCCTTTCCTCGACTTCAATGATGTCGTGGTAGTTCAGGACGAGAAATTGATTGTTGGCCGAAAACCCGGTGGTGCTGAGCGCCATCAGCCAGAGGCCCAAAAGAATCTGACTTAAGCTTGAAGTCCGAAACGGTCTTGTTTTCCCAACACCCATTATTTCTTCCTGATAAGGTGACACTGGACACCATCGGAGTCACTTCTCGCCAAAAGCGTGTGCCCCATCTGTTCTAAAAAGACCCCGAAGTCCAATTCAGCCGCAGGATCTGTGGTCTGAATGCGAAGGATGTCTCCTGAATCGATCCCACTCAAGGCTTTTTTAAGCCGAAGCAGTGGCAAGGGACACATGAGCCCACGCGCATCGACCTCCAAGGGCTCCTGATCTTTCCCCGTCAAAGGGACCTCCCTCGATGCCACCCCTAGCTCTCCTCAGAGACTTCAACACGGTCAACGCGCTGAAAGCCTCGCGGCAAGTGATTGCCTCTTCTGGCCCGAGCCCCAACATAATGCTCGAGATCCTGATGCGTCAGGCTTAGCGTCCGTTTACCGCAATGCAGTTTCAAGGAGGCCTTGGGTCCAAGCGCCGCGAGGTGCTGAACCGCGTCCTGCCCCGATTCAAGATCCTGGGAAGGGATCTGTATGAGTTTGTTGCCTTTCCCCTTATTGAGAATGGGCAATTCCTCGGCCGAGAAGACCAAGAGACGTCCCTGTGAAGTGATGACGGCGAGACGTGCTGAAGCAAGCCCTGGCACCTTAATGGGGGTCAGCACTTGCGCCTTGTTGGAGACGCTCAGAAGGGCCTTACCGGCTCGGTTCTTGGTATGAAACTCAGCCATCTGGGTGATGAAACCATAACCAAAGGAGGTCGCCAGTAGGACGTGCTCCTCATCGCCACCCGCAATGAGACTCACAAACTGGGCGCCTGGAGGTGGATTCAAACGCCCGGTCAAAGGTTCGCCCTGGGTTCTCGCCGAGGGCAGTTCATGGGTCGCGACGGTATAACTCCGGCCCCCGTTATCGAGGAAGTAGACCGGCTGGTTACTGCGACCTTGCGTCGCGGCAAAGAATCGATCGCCGGCTCGATAACCGAGGGTCTCAGGATCAATATCATGCCCTTTGGCAGCCCTGACCCAGCCTTTCTCTGAAAGCACAATCGTCACCGGCTCACTGCCAATGACCTGGGTCACATCGAGCGCCTGAGCCGCCTCTCGGGCCACAATCGGAGATCTTCGAGCATCACCGAATTTTTCTGCATCCTGCTTCAATTCCTGTTTGATCAGGTTTTTGAGCTTTCTTGGCGAACCCAGGAGATCTTCAAGATGTTGACGCTCCTTATCGAGATCCGCCTGCTCCCCACGAATCTTGATCTCTTCGAGTTTTGCAAGGTGACGCAGTTTAAGTTCCAGAATCGCCTCGGCCTGAATATCGCTCAACCCAAAGCGCGACATGAGCACCGCTTTGGGTTCATCTTCCTGTCGAATAATGGCGATCACTTCGTCAATATTGAGGAAGGCAATGAGGAGACCATCCAGGATATGGAGTCTGGCCAGCACCTTCTCGAGGCGGTATTGAAGACGCCTTCTCACCGTTTCGGTTCTAAAGCTTAACCATTCCGTCAGAATTTCAACCAGCCCCTTCACCTGTGGTTTGCCATTTAGCCCAATCAGGTTGAGGTTGATGCGGTAGGTTCTTTCAAGATCGGTCGTCGCAAAAAGATGCGACATCAACTGATCGGCATCGGTTCGCCGATTTCTCGGAACGATCACCAGACGGGTGGGATTTTCGTGATCCGATTCGTCGCGAAGATCTTCAACCAGCGGCAGTTTTTTGGCCTGCATCTGTTGGGCGATTTGTTGCAACACCACATCGCCTGAAACTTGATGGGGCAGTGCCGTGATGACGACCGCGCCTTCTTCAACTTCCCAACGCGCACGGAGCCGCACGGATCCATTGCCCGTACGATACATTTTGAGAATTTCATCCCGCGGTGTGATGATCTCGGCTTCGGTGGTGAAGTCGGGACCCCGGATAGATTCACAGATCGTCTCAAGACTGGCATCGGGTTGATCCAGCAGAGTGATACAGGCATCGACCACTTCGCGGAGGTTATGGGGCGGAACATCCGTGGACATGCCCACCGCAATTCCAGTCGAGCCATTCAGGAGAACATTCGGAAGACGCGCCGGGAGCAGTACGGGTTCATCCTTGGTGCCATCGTAATTCGGGGTCCATTCCACCGTCCCCTGCCCCAGCTCGTTAAGCAGGGTCTGGGCGTAGGCCGTGAGTCGCGATTCGGTATAACGCATGGCAGCAAACGACTTAGGGTCGTCCGGAGAGCCCCAGTTACCCTGTCCGTCGACCAAGGGATAGCGGTAGGAAAAGGGCTGCGCCATAAGGACCATGGCTTCATAACAAGCCTGATCCCCATGAGGGTGGTACATCCCCAAGACATCGCCCACCGTTCGGGCCGACTTTTTGTATTTTGCGGTCGGGCCCAACCCCAGTTCGGACATGGCAAAGACAATTCTTCGCTGAACGGGTTTGAGGCCATCAGCGATGTGAGGGAGTGCCCGATCCAAAATGACATACATGGAATAATCCAGGTAAGCCTTTTCGGTGAATTCCCGGACTGGAATCTGTTCGTGGAGAATGGCGTTCACGCAGTGCTCTTTTTGGATCTAGCCCCTACCTTGGGCACTTAAGATTGGATTGACCCTCAGCTGTCCGGTTGCAGGCGTCGAAACTCAAGTAAGACCTCAAATCAAAAAAAGCAATCCAAGGTCAAGGCTTGTTAGCGTCATCGACTCGCAACCGGTCTGGGTTCTTAGGTTCAAGTATACCTATACTCACGCCCTTTCGGTGAGTTAGCCACCGCCATTCAGGTTCCTAAAGCTCTGGATTGTTGAGCACTCACTTGATGCTTTTAAAGGCCTCGAGTGCCTGAAGTCGCGACAGCGATAAATCCACGAGGGGCTGAGGATAATGCGCGGTAATTTCAGCCTTGGCTTCATGCTGTAAGGGGAGGTCCCATGGATGATGCAGGTAGGCGTTGGGGACCTTGCTGAGTTCCGGGACCCACCGCCTGACATAGCGCCCCTCGGGATCAAACTTCTCGCCCTGTAGAACGGGATTAAAGATCCTGAAAAAAGGCGCTGCATCGGCGCCGCATCCTGCCGTCCACTGCCAACCCAGGGTATTGTTGGCAAGGTCCGCATCGACCAAGGTATCAAAAAACCACCGGGCCCCTTCAAGCCAGTGGTGTCTTAAATTCTTGGTGAGAAAGGACGCCACAATCATGCGCACTCGATTATGCATCCATCCGGTATGCCAAAGTTCCCGCATCCCCGCATCCACAATGGGGATACCCGTTTGGCCCTGCTGCCAGGCTTTCAGCATCTTAGGGTCCTGAAGCCAGGGAAACCGTTCGAAACGAAGATCCAGAGGGTGATTCGTGGTCTTTGGATAATGAAACAGGAGGTGGTGGGCAAATTCTCGCCAGCCGATTTCTTTGAGAAAGGTCGTGGCCCCCTCCCCTAGACCCCATGGCGAAGCCCCACGTACCGCTTGGACCACCTGCCTCGGCGAGATCTGACCAAACAGCAGGTAGGGCGAAAGCCTCGAGGTCCCCTGACGGTCCGGGAGGTTCCGATGATCCGAATAGGCGGCGATAGGTCCTGAAACGAAAGACTCCAGCAGTTCATGCGCTGCGCTTTCAGAGACCGCCCAGGTGTCTTTAAACCCCTGATCCCAGGGAATTTTGGGCAGTAAATTAAGCGCATCCACCGAAACGCCTTGCCCATCGTGCTTCCAAGCGGGAAGACTTGAAGGCGCAGGCTCTGCCGGAAGATCAAGTCCCTGACGCTCCAGCGCCTTCCAGAAGGGAGTAAAGACCCGATAGGGTTCCCCATCACCCTTGACCACTTCCCAAGGCTCTCTGAGCAATGAGCCATTGAAACTTTTAACCGTCACCCCAAGCTGCTTCAGCTTGTCCTTGATCGCCTGATCTACCGCCCTATCCTCAGGGCCATAGCGTCGATTCCAATACACCGCATCGATTTGGGCCGATTGAACGAGATCGATCAGAATCTTTTCCGGGGATCCCACTCGAATCTCGAGACGACTCCCCAATTTTTGGAGATTTTCATCCAAGGCGACCAAGGCATGATGGAGCCACCACTTGGCAGCGCTTCCCATCGGCCAAGCCTTATCCGAAGCCGCTGGATCATGAATGTAAAGAGGCAGCACCTCACTTGAACTTTCGACTGCCGTCAAGAGCGCCGGATGATCGGCGAGCCTTAAGTCCTGCCTGAACCAAACGATCGATCGGGTCATGAATGAGCGTCCCCGGCCATCCCGCAAACCCCGGTTTCACATCGCTTCTTGAATCGCCACTCGGCAAAGACCACGTAGATCCGATCCAGCCATCCGAGCAGGAGGGGTTGCCCCGCCAGGAAGCCTAAGCCGCGATAGCGTGGCAATGTTCTCCAGATGGCCACAAATCCTCGGGCCCCTTTTTGAATCTGGCCCTGTTCATCGAGGACGTGAAAAATCTTCAAGGCATCCCTTCTCGAAACCCCCTCAGGCAGCGCCTCGTCTTCGATTTCCGCAAGATCGATCCATTCGATTTCATCACTCCCTTTGAGCTTACGGTAGTGCCGGATTTCGCGACTGCAAAGGGAACACCCCCCATCGAACCAGACTTTTTTTGCTCGACCACCCATGATTGCCTCCTTGATCGACTGTGACGATAATCCGGGTCTAACGCCTGAGGAACTGATGATGACCCTATACCACCTGACCCGGAGCCAATTTCTCCCGGTATCCATGGAAGAAGCTTGGCCCTATTTTTGGTCACCCCAAAACCTAGAGGCGATGACCCCCTCCTTTCTTCGATTCAAAATCACCTCGGAAGTGCCCCAAAAAATCTACTCGGGCCTGATCATTACCTACAAAATAAAAGCCGTCGCCGGTGTGCCCATGACCTGGGTCACTGAAATCAAACACGTCGTTGACCAGCATCGCTTCGTCGATGAGCAACGATTGGGTCCTTTCAAGTTCTGGTTCCATGAACACCGCTTCCACGCTGTCGAAGGCGGGATTGTCATGGAAGACATCGTGCATTACGCGATGCCCTTTGGCCTTCTGGGTCCCTTGGTCCATCGCCTGTTTGTTCGAAAGCGCCTTGAGACGATCTTTGATTTCAGAGCTCGATTCCTCAAGGAACGCTGGCCACAGCCATAGGCTAAGCCATGGAATCAACGATCTTTTTAGATCATTTACACTCGAAAATGCGCTAAAATGTCCGGTTTTTACAAAAGGTCACGCACGCATGATCAAAGTCGGCATCGTCATGGGGAGCACCAGCGACTGGGAAGTGATGCAGCACAGCGCCAAACAGCTCAAGGCACTTCAGATTCCCTTTGAAGCGAAGGTGGTATCGGCGCACAGAACACCCGACCTCCTCTTCAGCTACGCTGAATCAGCAAGAGCACGAAACCTCACCTGCATTATTGCCGGGGCAGGTGGAGCCGCCCATCTTCCCGGTATGTTAGCCGCCAAGACCCCGGTTCCAGTCCTCGGTGTTCCGGTGCCCAGCCGTTACCTCAAAGGCAAGGACTCGTTGTTTTCGATCGTGCAGATGCCCAAAGGTGTTCCGGTTGCAACCTTTGCTATCGGCGAAGCCGGCGCGGTGAATGCTGCACTCTTCGCGGCGGCGCTGATCGCTCATGAGGATCCCGCGGTTCGAGAACGTCTCGATACCTTCAGGGCCAACCAGACCGAAGCCGTACTGGCAGCAGAACTCCCGAAACCCGAATAGCCCCACGCTTCAACTTTGGATCAAGGATCACGCACCATGCCACACATTCTGCCCGATGCCATGCTTGGCATCATTGGAGGCGGCCAGCTTGGCCGGATGTTTACGCAAGCCGCAAGAGCCATGGGCTATCGCGTCACTGTTCTGGATCCAGATCCAGAAAGCCCCGCCGGGAGCCTTGCGAATGTGCATCTTTGTGCCCCCTACGATGATCCGGATGCCCTTAATACCCTGGCAACGACGTGTGCGGCGGTCACCACCGAATTCGAGAATGTACCTGCAGAAAGCCTCAAGCGTTTAGCTGAACATATTCGAGTGTCCCCCTCGGCAGAATGCGTCGCTATTGCACAGGACAGAAGAACGGAAAAAGCCTATATCCGAAAAGCGGGACTGGATGTTGCGCCTTATATCGCCGTAGAGACGCTGGAAGACCTTGAGCAGAATCTCGATGCGTATCTTCCCGGCATTCTCAAATTGGCCCGCCTCGGTTATGACGGCAAAGGTCAGGTTCGGGTGCGAAGCCGCGATGAAGTCAGAGAAGCCTTCCTGTCGATGGACCTCAAACCCTGCGTGCTTGAAAAAATGCTGAATCTCAAAACTGAGGTCTCGGTCATTGTTGCCAGAACCAATTCCAAGGCCGCCTATACCTTCCCGGTCGCGGAAAACCATCACGCCGACGGGATCCTCGATGTCAGCATCGTACCGGCCCGTGTGAGTACCGAGGTCTCCAATACCGCTCGCACGATGGCACTGGCCTTAGCGGAGTCATTGGACTATGTCGGCGTACTCGGCGTTGAATTTTTCGTGTTGGAGGATGACACCCTCCTGATTAACGAAATCGCACCCAGACCCCACAACAGCGGGCACTATACGCTGGATGCCACGATGACCAGCCAATTTGAACAGCAGGTCAAAACCCTCTGTGGACTTCCGCCTGGAGGCACGCGGCTACTCAGCCCTGTGGTGATGGTCAATTTGCTAGGTGATGTCTGGCATTCCGGAACACCCGCCTGGGATCGGCTCATGAGCGAACCCAACGTGATCTTGCACCTCTATGGCAAAGGCTCTGCCCGCCCGGGTCGGAAGATGGGGCATTTCAATGTGCTCGCAGAAGATGTCCAGGTCGCCCTCAAGGAGGCGCTCGACCTTCAGTCTCAACTCAGGTCTGGCAGTTAGGGCACCAGTAGGTCGACCGCTGGGCCTGTCGCTCCGTTTTGATGGCACACCCGCAGGTCCGGCACGGTTCTCCCGCCCGCTCATAGACCGCTAGGGTTTGCCGGAAATAACCCGGCTGACCGGAAGAATTCACGAAATCCCTCAAGGTCGTCCCCCCCTGGGCGATGGATGCCGATAGAACAGCCTGAATCGCCTTCGCAAGTCTCAAGTAGGCCGCCCGCCCCACGACCCCTGCCTGACGCCTGGGACTGATCCCCGCTCTAAAGAGGGATTCATTCGCGTAAATATTGCCCACCCCAACGACCTGCCGCGCATTCATGATGAAGGTTTTCACCCTGACTTTTGATCCCCTGCTCTGTTGATAGAGCCATTCGCCATCAAAATCAGGACTCAAGGGCTCAGGCCCCAAGCTTCGAATTAAGACATGCTGCGCAGGGTCCTCCTCAGTGAATAGGAGGCAGCCAAAACGTCTTGGATCATGGTAACGAAGGATCCTGCCACACCCAAGGACGAGATCCCAGTGGTCATGTTTTCTGGGCGTCTGCCCTTCCTCTAGAACCCGAAGGCTGCCAGACATCCCAAGGTGCAGGATGAGAAAGCCTCGGTCCAACTCAAAGAGGAGATATTTACCGCGCCTTCCAATGAAACGGATGCGTTGTCCTTGAAGTCGGTCGGGAAGATCGGCAGGAATGGGCCAGCGTAACCTCGGCTCCCTCACAATCAAAGCCCGAATCGTTTCTCCTTCGACATGGGGTTTTATCCCTTGGAGGGTGGTTTCAACCTCTGGCAATTCGGGCATGAACCAACTCCGATCGCCCGCCTATTCGGTCTCTTCATCATGCGCTGCCCCTTCCTCTTCGTGCGCATGAGGGTCTTCAAAGTGCTGGAACTGCTCGGTGACTTCAGGAGGGAGCTCCGGGCTTTCCGAGCGCTCTTCGTCGTGCCCCTCCGAAACGGGGTGTTCCTCGCGCTTGGAAGGCGGTGTCAACAGGGTTTTAGCCGTTTCCTGCGTCAATTCAAACTTAAGCCCCAGATCTGGACGCGCCAGCACCAGGGAAGGCTCACGTGAAACGACAGTGAATTCCAAAGGCTCTTTGCCCTGAAGCCCCAACCGGATCTTGTCGCCCAAAGGGACGATATCCAGCCGCTTGATATCAATTGCTCTTGCCGTTGACCAAAGCATCGACCATTCCGCGTAATCCTGCTTGTCCTTGGCTTCGGGAGACCCGGTCCACTGACCCTCATTACCCAAGCTCGCCTTGAAGCCTGGGACTTCTATGCTCTGGATTTTGCTTCCCTCAACCACGAGGCGCTTGTCGACAAAATCCGTTGCTGAGGCGTTGAGATGATGAAAGAACTGATCAGCGACGAGATGTAAGCGATCACCCACCCGCACATAGCGTCTTTGATTGATGGATTCAATACCGCCAAAACTGAGCTCAGTGGAACCGAGGGTCAGGCGAATTCTTGGCTTATCCAAGTCGAACTGGGCGAGCTCGTCCTCACGAATCGGGTAGGAGGCTTCACTCTTGCTTTCGGCAATCTCAAGCAACTGGTTGACCCGAATCTGATTCACCGGTGCTTTAAGAGGTTCTACTTCACGCCAAAGACCCTCCTTTTTTTCAAACACGATCGTTTCGGCATTCTGAAGCCGAATGGTATTGATGCTCGAACTATCGATCTTGAGGAGCGGATTGGAGGTTTCGACCTTTTTCCCTGGCTCAAAATAGGCCACCCAGCCGAGCGCCAGAACAACACAGAGTAAAAAACCATTGAGTAGCTTTCGATCCTTCATTAGCGGCGCCTCCTCTTCCACCAGATGATCGCGCCCATGCCGATGAGCACGGTAGGCAGCAGCAAAAGAAATCCGAGCGCAATGAAAGTCGAAGCCAGCGGCGTCAGCGAAAGCTTTCGATCCGGCGCTGTTTTGGCGGGGATATTAAGAAGATTATCAGCCTGACTGAGCCATTGAATGAGATTCACACCGAAATCAAGATTTCCGCCCGTTCCCACAAAGGCATTGGAAAGAAAGTCACCATCACCAATAATCACAATCCGCTGCTCTTGAAGCTGTGCTTCCAACGGCTTGCTCTTTGGCGGCTGAGTTCCCTGCCCTTGGGGTTTCATACGCGTCAGCACAAACCCGATATCCAAAGGACCTGCTTTCTCTCCCTTGGCGGCATCGAAGGCCACCTTGCCTTGAATGGCACCCAGTTCAGTCCAGGAACGTTTTTGGGTCTTAAGTAAGACCTCAGGCTCATACCCCGCCTTCGGGCTGAGATTCAGCGCCGAAGCCGTGGGAAACAAGGTCATTTCACGAAACCCTCGGGTCAGCACATGGGGCGGATAATCGGTCACCAAGGCAAAGGTGGGATCATCAATGCCCAGCAGCTGGGTGGAGGCATCCACCACGGTTCCAGGAAGAAACTGAACGCCCAATCCCTCCGCCAACTTTTGTAAACCGCGAAGATCACCGGGGTCCTGGAGCCAGAGAAGATTGCCCCCTTTTTCAAGGTAAGCTTCAACCAGCTTCACCTCACCCGCCAACCATTGCGTTCTTGGCCCTGAAAGGACCAGCACATCCGTCTCATCAGGAATCTTAGGATTCGCGGCAAGATTAAGACTTCCCAGCGTTAAGCCTCGACGCTTGAGCTCGTCCGCATAAAGATGAAGATCATGATTGGCCTCACCCTTGGGTGAACGCTCCCCATGACCTTCGAGGAAGGTCACCTGATGGCGCTCGGCCGTTACCAGACGCTCGAGCGCGTTGGTGATCAAGGTTTCCGTAGCCTCCATCACCTTCTCGGTTCTTCCTTCATAGCTGAGGATGATTTCGCCATCCGTCGTAATACCATTGTCGCGAACGGCATCCGGTTGGGTATCAGGATTCACAAAGTCCAGCGTGAAATCCTTTTTCTGGCGTTGATAGCGCGAAATCAAATCCCGGATGGGATCTCTGACCTGCAAGTTTTCCCGAGCATAGACCGTCGCTTTAAGCGGCGATTTGAGGAGCGCCAGTACTTTGAGGGTCGACTCTGAAAGCGTGTGTTGATGACTGGCCGTCCAGTCCCACTCGACTTTGTACTTGGCACTTAAGGCACCCAGAAGCCCTACCGCCAAAAGAAATAAAAGCGTGAAAAAGAGATTCTGCAGGCGAATCTCAAGATGCATCTTGCGGGTAATCTTCATGATTGGAGACGATCGTTATCGAGTCGATTCACACTCAACACCAAAAAGGTGGTGATAAACAGGAGGAAGTAAATCAGATCCTGACTTCCAACCAGCCCCTTCAAGAGACCCTCGTAATGCCGAAGAATCGAGAGCTGCTCCAGAATATGGTTGGACGCCCCCCCGGCATGGCCACTCCAGTCAATGATCCAGAGTAAGAGCAAAGCCCCAAAGGAACTGACGGCTGCAACCGTAGGTTGCGAGGTCAAGGTCGACATAAAAAGACCCAAGGCTGCAAAACCTGCGAGAAGTAATGAAAGGCCCAGTGTACAGGAGAGCAGCCGCCCAAAGTCGAGACTTCCTCCCATGAGGAGCGAAAGCGGCATCAAGCCGAGCAGCACTACCATCAACATCAGAAAGGCCATGACCCCAAGGTACTTGCCGAGAATGATTTCCGTCATGGACAAGGGGGCGGTAAAAAGAAGACTCAGGGTCCGGTTTTTTCGCTCCTCACTGACCAGTCGCATGGTGACGAGCGGTGTGACCAGTAATAGGATCACCCCCGCATTGCCATACAACGGGGCCACCAAAAGATCGGTCACGCCGGGCGCTGATTCCATTCCGGCAATCCTCGATTGCACAATGAGAAAATAGTCCAGCTGAGCCAAAAACATATAGCCCAGAATGATCTGAATGACACCGAGAATGGTCCAGGCCAAAGGCGAGAGAAACAGGGTTTTGAACTCTCGACCTGCGATGACAAAAGCCGCTTTCATGGGTGATGCTCCTGGGACTCAACCCCTTGCGTGATGTCGATGAAAATTTGCTCCATGCTTCGCCTTTCGGGCGTGAGCTCACGAAGCCCCCAACCCCGATCAAGCACCTTGCGGGCCATCGCATTGGAGGGGCTTTGATCCCGGTCATGAAAAATTCGCCAGCGTCCTTCACCCAGCGCAGCGACTTTTCGAACCCCCTCGACGGCTTCGAGCTCACTGGCCTCCGCCGATCCTTCAAGGACCAGGAGAAGGCTTGAAGCCTGCATCTGCTGTTCCAGCCCTTCAATACTGTCATTCAGGACCAAAGCGCCTTTATGAATAATCTGAACCCAGGTACAGGATTCCTGAACCTCAGGAAGGATATGGGTTGAAAGGATGACACCATGCTCCTTGCCCAATTCTCGAATCAGCTCCCGGATTTCTCGAATTTGGAGGGGATCAAGCCCGACCGTGGGCTCATCCAGGATAATCACGGCCGGCATGTGGACGATGGCCTGTGCAATGCCAACGCGTTGCTGAAACCCTTTCGAGAGGTTGCCGATGAGGCGTTGCCCCACTTCAGTCAGCCCCGTGCGCTCCTTGGCGGCACTGACCGCAGACGCTCTTTGCCCGATCGGGATATCGTGAAGTCTTGCACAATAGGTCAAGTATTCATCGACCGTCAGTTCCCGGTAGACGGGGGGAATTTCCGGAAGGTAGCCCAATTCTCGCTTGGCTTCCTTAGGTTGATCCAGAATATCAATGCCGTTGATTTCAATCTGTCCTGCAGTGGGCGCGAGGTTTCCACAGATCATCTGCATGGTGGAGGATTTACCTGCGCCATTGGGTCCCAGAAAACCCAGAATCTCGCCCTTTTTGAGCGTAAAGCTCACATTGTTTACGGCGCAGTGATCACCGTAATAGCGATAGAGCTGATCGACTTTTATCAGATCGTTCATGTTGTCTGCATTAAGTGGGTGAGTTCGAGGCCACTGATCCAGAAGTCCTTAAACC
>CAYFLM010000015.1:0-26457 GCA_964343925.1 uncultured Methylococcus sp. | reverse complement strand
TAGGGAGATAGGCCTCGGGCCATCGGCGAATACCCGGGATCTTGGAATCCCCTTCAGGTTGGACACCGACAATCTGTATGCTGGGATTCTGTTCCTTAAGATAGCGGCCCGTTCCCATAATGGTCCCTGTCGTTCCCATGGAGCTCACGAAATGCGTCACTGTGCCCTGGGTATCGTTCCAGATTTCAGGTCCTGTACTGCGATAATGAGCATCGGGATTATCGGGGTTTGAGAATTGATCAAGGATTTTACCTTCGCCCCGGGCTTCCATGGCTCTAGCGAGATCAATGGCGGCTTCCATGCTGCCCTGTGAAGGGGTGAGGATGATTTCAGCACCATAGGCCTTCATCGAGGCACGTCGTTCTGCGCTCATGTTATCCGGCATGATCAGCGTCATGCGATAGCCTTTCATGGCAGCGGCCATGGCGAGTGCGATACCGGTATTCCCACTGGTCGCTTCAATCAACCGGTCGCCGGGTTTAATTTCCCCTCGAGCTTCAGCCTGGGCAATCATATTCAGTGCGGGACGATCCTTCACAGAACCCGCTGGATTATTGCCTTCAAGTTTGACGAGCAGTGTGTTTGAGCTTTGACCCGGGAGGCGCTGAAGACGTACGAGAGGCGTACGACCTACAAAAGCTTCTATGCTAGGAAAAGAGCCAGCCTGGCGCATGTGTTTTTAATCCTGAGAAAAACAGTCGGATACTGTAAAATTTTCGAAATTCTATCACCGACACCCTTCTCCCATGAAGAAACCTGAATTGCTTTCACCCGCCGGCACGCTCAAAAACATGCGCTATGCCTATGCCTACGGGGCCGATGCCGTGTATGCCGGCCTCCCCCGGTACAGCTTGAGAGTCCGAAACAACGATTTTCTGGAGAGTAACCTCGCTTTGGGCATTGCGGAAGCGCATCGCATGGGTAAGCACTTTTATCTTGCGACCAATGTGCTGCCCCATAACCGAAAAGTCAGAACCTTCATTCGTGATCTCGAGCCTATTGTGGCCATGGGTCCAGATGCGCTCATCATGGCGGATCCGGGTCTTATTCTCATGGCCCGTGAGGCTTGGCCGGAGATGCCCATCCATCTCTCCGTTCAGGCGAATACCGTTAACTATGCATCGGTTCGGTTCTGGCAGCAGATGGGCGTCAAACGCATCATCCTCTCAAGAGAACTGTCACTTGAGGAGATCAAGGAAATTCGTCAGGAATGTCCCGATATGGAGCTTGAGGTGTTCGTTCACGGCGCCCTCTGCATCGCCTATTCGGGTCGCTGTCTCTTATCCGGGTACTTCAACCATCGAGATCCCAACCAAGGCACCTGCACCAATTCGTGCCGCTGGAAATACGATATCGAACCGGCGCGTGAAAATGCCGAGGGGGATTATGTTTCCGATAGACCGGGTGCACTGACCCTCGGCGATCTGAATGCCAATCTGGGCGCTTGTGGGGATCAGGAGCGTCATCCCATGGCTGACGGGGTCTATTTCCTCGAGGAAGAGAATCGACCCGGGGAAAAAATGCCCGTGCTTGAAGATGAACATGGGACCTACATCATGAACTCTAAGGATCTACGCGCCATTGAACATGTCCATAAATTGGTCGAGATCGGCATCGATAGTCTCAAGATCGAAGGCCGAACCAAGTCCTTCTACTACGTGGCGAGAACGGCGCAAACCTATCGTGAGGCGATTGATGATGCCGCCGCAGGGCGTCCCTTCAACCCGGAGTTACTGGGCGTCCTCGAGAATCTCGCGCAACGAGGGTATACCGATGGCTTCTACGTGCGTCACCACACTCAGGACTATCAGAACTATATTCAGGGTTATTCCAGTAGCCATCAGCAGCAGTTCGTGGCGGAAATTCAAGCCATCGATGCCGACAGCGGATGGGCCGATGTACTGGTCAAAAACAAGTTCGCCGTTGGCGATCGTCTGGAACTAATTCTTCCTCAGGGAAACCAAGACTGGGTGTTGGATCAGATGACGGACCGACAGAACAATCCCCTTTCGGAAGCACCCGGCGGCGGTTGGGAAGTCAGGATTCCCTTACCGGTCCACCAAGGTGCTGAACAAGGCATGATTGCTCGCTACCTCTAGGAGGACCCATGAGTTTTTCCACCAGCGATCTTTGCGATCGTTTTCATTCCGAACACCATCTTCAGATTGCAGAACCCGTATTCCGCCATTTCGGAGGAAAGCGTCAATTCAAGGGCGTGATACATACGCTCAAGACCTTTGAAGATGATTCCATGATCGAAGGCCTTTTGAATTCTCCTCAACCGGGTGTACTGGTGATTGATGGGGGTGGATCGCACCGCTCGGCTTTGGTGGGTAAAAGCTTAGCTCAGAAAGCAGTGGATCATGGATGGTCGGGTCTCCTGATTTACGGCTGCGTTCGGGATAGCGCTATCCTCGAAACCTTACCGATTGGCATCATGGCCCTTCATAGTCATCCCATGGGTGCCGTGAGGAAAGGTCATGGTGATCCTGAGCAGTTGATTACCTTTAGTGGCATCAATTTCAGATCCGGTTATTACCTTTATGCCGATGCCGATGGCATCGTGGTAGCCGAAAAATCACTCGTCTGATGGGACATCGTCTGACACAGATTTATACCCGTACGGGTGATGGGGGCACCACTTCCATTGGAACGGGTGAGCGAATTGCCAAGGATGATCTTAGAGTGCATCTCATGGGCGAAGTGGATGAACTCAATGCTTTGGTGGGGTTAATCCTGGCTCACCCTCTTAAACCGGGTCACCGAGCCTGCCTTGAAGAAATTCAGCACCTCCTGTTTGATCTGGGCGGAGATCTGGCCATCCCAGGCCGAAATACCCTCAAGCTCGAATACATTGAATGGCTGGAACGGTGGATGGATTTTTTCAATGACACCCTCCCTCCCCTCAAGGAGTTTGTATTGCCTGGAGGGTCCGAGCGATCGGGTCTTGCCCATCTTGCGAGAACCCTGTGTAGAAAGGCAGAGCGAACGGCGGTTCACTTTCAGCGTGAGGCCACACTTCCTGAGTTCACGTTAGAATGGCTCAATCGGCTTTCTGATTTTCTATTTGTCTTTTCCAGAGTGCTGGCCAAGGAAGATCAGGATGCTGAAGTACTCTGGATGCCCAAAGCCCGAACGCTCCCTGAACCTTCAGAGTCGATCTAGCGCACCCGAAGTCATCAGACGAATAAAGGCTTGCCGTGTCGATTCGAAGGCAAAGCGATCAGGATTGAGTTGATGCGGTTCAATCAGTACAGATTCCCTTACATCGTCGCCCGCCTTGAGTCCCTCCAGGCTTTCGAGATCACCCCAAAAGAACAAGTCGAGTGTCCGGTAAGGAACGCCTCCGAAAGGATAAAGATTCGGTGCACTGCAAAGATAGTGCAACGGCCCACTTTGGAGGTTGAATTCCTCCTGTAGTTCTCGTGCGAGCCCCGCTTCGGCCGATTCCTCAAAATCAATAAATCCTCCGGGTACATCCAGATAACCCGGGCGTGGATCCCGGTCACGGATACCCAGCAGTAATTGTCCTTCGTAGAACAAAAATCCACCCACGGCGCTCGCCGGATTGAAAAAGAATTCAAACGAACAAGCGGGACATAGCAGCGATCGTTCTTCACGAAGGGTCGGGGCATGGAATCCGCATCGCGGACATGATTTAAAGCTATCGGCAAAACTCAACATGAAAACTAGTTTTGAAAAGATGTGATGTCGATCCCATGGACCAAAAAAACCTAGGCAAAGGGTTCAAACGCTGCCTCAACGGAGCAATCAGAGTTTTGAACGGTATACTGAATTATATTTTCTTTTGAACGATTCGAAGCTATGAGCCGGTCATTACTCCCTATCTTCCGTGGGTCATTGTTGCTGATGCTGTTGTTCTATTGGGGAAACGCAGCCGCGGACACCTGTCCTGAGTCTGAAGAAGCCGCCGTTTGGATTTCCGAGGGCACACAAGATATCCGTGTCAAAGGGGTCACGACCGATCGGCCTGCTGATCGTCTTGTTGTAGTAAACCCTACAGGAGAACATGAACTTAAAGCCGAGATCAGAGGCGGCCCTCCGTGGAGTCTCACTTCCGATCTCCCTACATCCTTTTCTTCAGGTCGCGTCGAGCTTAGGCGCGGTGAGGAGGTCATCGCCTGTGCATCGATAGGTTCTGGTAGTACGAGAAGTTCAGGTTCAGGATGGACGCGACCACTGGAGGCCTTTTACTCGGCCTGGATTGAACAGCTTTTTGATGGTCCCAATGAAGCGGCACTCAATTTTAAATCCTTGGAGCCGGTCATCCGCGACCCAGAGCGTAATTTTCTCTGGGGACACTTGGGTCAAAACGAAGACCAACGTCTTCCTGCAGATCCTGATTGTGCCGATCTGCCGTATTATCTGAGAACTTACTTTGCCTGGAAAATGGGGCTGCCGGTTGCCTATCGTGCTTGTGATCGGGGGACCGCCAATCGTCCACCGAGCTGTGGCGCACCCACCCTCGACGATCGCTTTACCCGGGGTAGTCAAAGTGCGGGCGGGTTTACGCAATTGATGCGGCAGATTGCCAATACGGTTCACTCCGGAAGCGCAAGAACCGGACTTGCCGCGGAAAAAACGGATTTCTATCCCCTACCCCTTCGACGCGATGCTTTATGGCCTGGAACGGTTTATGCCGATCCTTACGGTCACACCCTCATTATTGCCAAGTGGGTGCCTCAGACTGCTGAACGATCCGGGATTCTCTTTGCCGCCGATGCGCAACCTGATAATTCAGTTGCGAGAAAGCGTTTTTGGGAAGGCAACTTTCTTTTTGCGAATATTGAGGGCGCAGGCCCTGGGTTCAAGCAATTCAGGCCCATCGAACAGACGTCCTGGGGCGTCACCTTACTGAATAACGATCAACTGAGCCAAGCTGCGCCAGTGGCGCCGTTGTCATTAGACCAGGGGGACCTCGATCCCGAGAGCTTTTATGCTCGTATGGCACTGTTGATCAATCCTCAGGGTTTGAGTCCAGAAACCGCCCTGGACACCATGCTGGATGCCCTGCAAGAACAGGTGGAAACTCGAGTGGGCTCAGTCAATAACGGTGAACAATATCTCAGGCAACATCGCGGCTCAGTGATCCCCATGCCCAGTGGGGCTGGCATCTTTGAAGCAATGGGACCCTGGGAGGACTACGCCACTCCCTCTCGCGATATGCGCCTACTGATTGCCATCAAGGTCCTGACTCAATTACCTTCGCACATCGACCGTCATCCAGAGCTCTATCCAGGCTCGGCATCCGGTAGCAGCATAGTCGATCGGTTGGAGAGTGAGTTGCAGGCGCGAAAGGTTCAATATACCCGGTCGGATGGCTCGACCTGGTCGTTATCCCTCAAGGATATTGTCGATCGTAAGGCAGCCTTTGAAGTGTCTTACAATCCGAATGACTGTGTGGAGATCCGCTGGGGGGCTGAAGAGGGATCCAGTGAGGCCTCGACCTGCCAGCGAAGAGCGCCAGCAGAGCAACGTGCAAAACTGGAGCAGTACCGCCGCTGGTTCCATCAGACTCAGAGGCCATCACGATGAAAACCCTGATTTTGATGTTGGGATTGATGGTCCACCTGTTCTTGGTCGCAGGATGTTCTGGGAACAAGAAACCGCCCGTCAATGAGACTGCCGTGAGCACGACTAAACCTTCAAAAGCAAGCTCAGGGCTTTCCAGAACAAGACTTCAGGTGGTTGAAGTCGCCTTGAGTGAATGGGCCTATTTTGGCAAGCAGACGGTCAAGCTTTCAGGTAGTGAGGAGAGTATTCCCCACGTCGGGAAGTGGGAGGATGATGGCGGTCCCTACACTTCCCGCGTCAATAGTTACTGGCGGAGTGTGGGCAAACCCGATCTTGATGGCATGGACTGCAAACAGCCCTGGTCTGCAGCCTTCATCAGTTGGGTCATGGAGAATGCGGGTGTGCCTTCCATCTATTTTCCAAGGAGCGAAGCACATTGGACCTACCTCAAGGACATTATCAATAACGCGGGTTCAGAAAGCAGCGCCTTTAGACCCCATCGTACAGTCGAATATGCCCCTGTCCCCGGTGATTTAATCTGCGCAACGCGTGGACACACAGGGCTTCCCCCTTCCCCCGATATGAGTCCTGAAGCCGTGCTGCAGGAGCACACGCGTCTTCACTGCGACATCGTGGTAGAGCACTCTGACAACCAACTCGGTGTCGTGGGTGGCAATGTCAGAAATTCCGTTTCAAAAACGCTATTGACCTTGAATCCCGACGGTACGGTGCAACCGACCGAGCAACGTCCCTGGTTTGTCGTCATTGAAAACCGTTTATAGTCCTTAGGACCTGAACCAGCGGAGTTTCTGCTCCAGCTGGACAACGTCGCCAATGATGATGAGTGCAGGTGAACTGATCCCCATGGCCGCGGCTTTTTCATGCAGCGTATCCAAAGTGCCCGTGACCACGCGTTGCTCAGCCGTGGTTCCTTTTTCAACCATGGCCGAGGGTCTTGAACCCGGTGCCCCGGCAGCGATGAGGGCGTCTCGAATCAGGGGAAGTGCCTGAAGCCCCATATAGATCACCAGGGTATGCCCCGATTCAACCAGTTGAGTCCAGTTGATGCCCTGAATACTCCCGTCCTTGGTGTGACCGGTCACAAAGGTCACACCCTGTGAAAAATCGCGGTGGGTCAGTGGGATGCCCGCGTAGGCCGCACAACCGGTTGCTGCAGTGATGCCCGGCACCACCTGGAAAGAAAGACCTGCCTCAACCAGCGATTCGATCTCTTCACCACCTCGACCGAAGATAAAGGGGTCACCGCCTTTGAGTCGAACGACATGCAGGCCTTCTTGGGCCTTCTTGACCAACAAGTGATTGATCTCATCTTGTGGCAGCGTATGAAAGCTTTGTGACTTTCCGACATGGATGCGTTCCGCGTCGGTGCGCGCGAGTCTCAGGATGTCGTCGGAGACCAGTCGGTCATAGACGATGACATCGGCTTCCTGGAGCACTCTGAAGGCTTTGAGCGTCAGAAGATCCGGATCCCCCGGTCCTGCACCAACGAGCGACACAAAACCTGGGACAGTTTGCGCCGTAGAGGATTTCGCAGATTCAAGTGAGGCTTCAAGGGTAGAGCGTGCCTCATCCATTCGTCCTGAAAGGGCGAGTTGGGCAATGGTACCTCCCAGAGCCTTTTCCCAAAAACGCCGCCGTGCATCGGAACCTGAAATGGCCGCTTTGACCGGCGCTCTGAAGGCTTCGGCAAGGCCGGCCAATGCCCCGTAACCTTGTGGTACCCAGCGTTCAAGTTGTGCTCTCAATAGCCGTGCGAGGACCGGTGAAGCGCCACCGGTTGAAACGGCGATCAGGACCGGGTCACGGTCAACAATCGCGGGAAAGATGAATGAACAACGACTCGGTTGATCGACCACGTTGACGGGGAGATGTCGAGCCTCAGCTTGCTCAAAAATCGCTTGATTACAGACAGGATCATTGGTGGCCGAAATGACCAGACGCTTACCCTCAAGGTCATTTGGCTCATAACAGCGTCGAATGATTTCGACACGGCCATCACGGGCGAGCTGTTCGAGCGCACTCACGCACTCGGGCGACACGATAATGACCCGCGCGTCCGCCCTCAGCAGCATAGTCACCTTACGATAGGCCACCTCGCCGCCACCTACGACGAGACAGGGTTGATGCTTGACCTTGAGAAATACCGGAAGAAATTGCATGACTTAATGTGCGCTGGCGTTTGGGAGGGATAAACCGATCTCATCATCGCTGAGGTAGCAACCTGGATCTTCGGCCCAGGCATCGCCGGTGAGTTGATGCGCCCTGACGCGGGTGTTGCCATTGCAGATCGGAAGATACTGGCAGCTGGCACAACGGCCTTTGAGCGGTCTTGGGCTTGCTTTGAGTCCGGCCATAAGAGGGTCTGAGACATCATTCCATATGGTCTTGAACGGCCGGGATCTGACATTGCCAATACCATAGTGCCACCAGAAGGTATCTGGGTGGACGTTACCCAGATTATCGATATTGGCAATATTGACCCCAGAGGCATTACCCCCCCAGCGTTTGAGGCGGGCTTCGATTTGAGGACGGTAGAGAGGATAGTGCTGCTCGATCCATTTCAATAGGAAGGGGCCATCTGCATCATTGTTTCCCGTGACGAACTCCACCCGATGGCCTGCCTTGAGTCGGTTGAGACACGTCGTGAAGAGATGTTCC
This sequence comes from uncultured Methylococcus sp., assembly GCA_964343925.1. Taxonomy (GTDB): domain Bacteria; phylum Pseudomonadota; class Gammaproteobacteria; order Methylococcales; family Methylococcaceae; genus UBA6136. The sequence goes on along the minus strand of CAYFLM010000015.1, from coordinate 18,243 downwards.
ATCACCGAACGTGTGAGCTGAAACTCGGCATCTTCCTTCCGATTTCGGTGCCCTCTGCCACCATAATTAAGGTGAGAGAGATAGAACTTATCAATGGAACGTTCCTCCATCAGATCCAAAATGGCAGGAAGATCCGGTGCGTTGGCTTGGGTCAGCGTAAACCTGAGTCCCACTTTAATCCCTTCAGATTGGCAGGCCGCAAGGCCACTCATGGCCTCGGCAAACGATCCCTCTACGCGTCTAAAGCGATCATGAGCGGCCTGAAGACCGTCAATACTGATGCCCACATAATCAAAACCGATTTCAGCAATCTGATGTGCGAGCGCTGCATCGATCATCGTTCCATTACTGGAAAGTCCCACATAAAAACCCATTGTCTTGGCGCGGGAAGCGATCTCAAGAAGATCAGGTCTCAGTAAGGGTTCGCCTCCCGAGAGGATGAGGACTCGAACACCGGCATCGTGAAGGTCATTCAGGACACTAAAAACTTCGTGTGTTGAAAGCTCACCCGGAAAATTGATGTCGGCTGAGGTGGTATAACAATGAAGACAATTGAGGTTGCAGCGGCGTATGAGGTTCCAGATCACGACAGGTCCGGGAAGTGTAGGCCGCACAGCTGGTCCCGTTGGGACGGGCTGTGGTGCTTCCAGCAAATCACTCAGATACTGACTCATCCTGAACATCGTGATCTAGTCCTCTTTTAATCTAAGACCCGTTTTCTTGAGCATCGCGCGACTATAAAGGACATCATGACCTCGATCGTCAGGTCCAAGCCAGTTTGAAAATGCTTCAATTTTAAGAGTCACTTCGTCGCGTGTTTTGGCATGCAACATGGCAAATAGGTTATACGGCCATTCAGGAAGATGTCGGGGCCGGTGATAACAGTGACTGACCATCGGATCCTGGCTCAAACGCGTGCCCCAATAATCGACTCGATCATCCGGAATGTTCCAAACGCTCATCCCGTTGGCGGTGTAACCGAGGCGATAATGATTGGGAACGACGCCAATACGGCGAATGACTCCTTGATCCAGCATCTGTTGAAGACGCGTAAGCACTTCTTCCTCAGAGAGCCCCACCGCTTCGCCAATCCTCGCATAAGGCATCGGATCCAGCGGAAGCCCTCCCTGGGTGAGCGCGATTAGTTGACGATCAATTGGATCAATGAACAGTCCCAAGCTTAGGCCTCGAGCGTTAGTTGAACGAAATATTCTCGCAATTTGGGCATATCCAGTAAGGGATACCCGATCTCCTCGCTCATCTCGGCCAAAACACGTGATTTGTGTTCGAGACTTTCGGTCGCAATGACGAACCAGAGATTGAGTCGATGTTCGCGATGGTAATGATGGGCGACTTCAGCATAGGCATTGATGCGTGCAGCAACATCAGCGACGCAGTCTTCAGGCACAGCGAGTGCCACCAATGAGAAATGACCGCCCATCCGCTCAATGTTGAAAAGCGGGCCAAACCGCGTGAGTATGCCTTGATCAAGAAGACCTTTGATCAGGGCAATGACCTCGTTTTCGCAGAGGCCCAAGTCCTTGCCCATCGCTTCGAAGGGACGGGAGACCAAGGGCACGCCACCCTGAAAATGATTGATGAGTTTTCGGGCTTCAGGGGTCATGCTGCAGATTCGCTGTTGGCGGTATATCGCGCTCCGCGTTGTTTAAAACAGCGTGAACTGAAGAGAACTTCATGGGGGCAATCATCAATTCCCAAACCGTTGAGTGCTTCTTTGAGTTGCTTCAAGACGATACTGCGATCTTTGCCATGGATCATGCAGAAAAGATTGTAGGGCCAGCGACCTTCTATTCTGGGGCGGCGGTAACACAAGGTGATAAAGGGATAGTCGGCCAACGCTCTTCCGATATTACCAACGGTATCGTCTGGAACATCGAAGACCACCATAGCATTGGAGTCATAACCGATACTACGGTGCTTAACAATCACGCCGAAGCGTTTAATGAGTCCCGTCGCCAGCCAGTGTTGAAGTTTTTCGAGGACTTCTAGTTCTGTATGTCCTGTTTCAACTCCAATGGCGGCATAGGGATGACTCACTCGCGGCAACCCAGCCTGAAGGCGCTTCAACAGTCTCAAATCTCGATCATCCAGCGGTCTAGCCAGGGCATTCATCATGCGGCCGTATCGAGCATATCGTCAAAATCAAGTTCAAATCCGAGGTCGATATGATAGGCCTCAAGGAGCGGTAGGCGCAGGATGGGGTAACCGGCCTTGAGTTCAAGATGAGCCAGTTTGCTGTCCAAGGCGTGTGCATCCTCGGCCGATACCACAAACCACAGATTAATGGCGTGTTCGCGTTCGTAGTTGTGGTTGACGCCCTCTTCCTCGTTCACGATCGAAGCGACCCGTTCCAGATCCTGAGCAGGGACTTCCATGGCGGCCAGAAGACTGACACCGAGACGATTGGGCGGAATGATAGGACCAATTCGGGAGATGGCCTCCGCTGCTATCAAAAGGTCGAAAGCCTCAAGAACCGAGGGCTCGTCCATGGAGGCGTCATGCGCAATTTTGGCATAGGGTTCGGCTACCAACGGAAAATCCCGTTGATAGTGGTTCAGCAACAAGCGCCCAAGAGCGGTTCGCGTCGGCATGGAGATTCACAGACCGAGACGATGGGCTCTGGCCGTGAAGAAAATGCCGCTCGGCTTGTCGATCTGAAGACGTCCGATCTCTTGGAAAGTTTCAGTGTCATAGACCATTACACGGTCATCATCACGACAGGAGAGCCACACCGCCTCACCCTTGGGCATAAATTCCATATGGAGCACCGCTTTTCCAGGTGTGAGTCTTTTCACGACCGATAAATCGAGCGTATCAATGACTTCGACCTTATCATTGTCGGGCATGGCAAAGTTGACCCAGATCTGGCGTTCATCCGGTCTTGGTATGACGAAAATAGGCTGTCCATCCACTGGAATCTTTTTGACCAGGGACCAGTTCCGACGATCGATGACCAGCATTTCATGATGGCCAACTGCAGGTAGAAACCAGTAATCTCCTATCAGTGCGCGGCCTTCGAGATGCGGCATTTTGAAGACAGGGAGTTTGGGGTCATCCTTTGCAAATTCCAGCACGATCTTCTTGATTCCGGCCTTGAGGTTCCAGAGATCAAGCAGTGCAAGACCATCCTCTGCAAAAAGACCTGCAATATAGTAGCGACCTTCGGGAGAAATCAGCGCATCGTAAGGTTCATTACCGGCTTTGAATTTATCGATCTTGGGCACTTTGGGGTCGTGTAGATCGGCCACCCAGACTTCACCCGCTTCAAAGAGACTGAACACAAACTTCTGACCCGGTGCATCGACTAGGCCGACTACCTTGGAGGTTTTGCCGTCAGATCCGAGTGTCGAGATTTCACTCAAGGTATCCAGCGTCTCCGCTGAAAAGAAACGCACACCACCGGGGTCATAATTCGACGTCGCTATGATACGACCATCCTGAGAAATGGCCCCGCCCACACTGTTATGGGCCTGTTCGATGCGCTTAGTGATCTTCGCTTCCAGCAGATCAACCTTGGTCAAGGCGCCATCACGACCAAAGACATATCCATAACGTTCGTCAGGGCTGTATACGATACTGGCATGGGAGAGATCACCTAAGCCTTCAATTTCGGCAAGACGCTGATGATGCGTGGCATCGATCAAACTTAATGCGCCTTTTGCGCGCTCAACAATCAAACCCAGATCACCGGTACCGCGGGCTTCTGCCGCTAAGACGACTTGGAGATTCGCGACGAGTAACAGTAATGTGAGGCTTCTAAACATGGCTTATGGTTTGAGCGTAGGGTTTCTGAGTTCCTGAATCATCCAGTGGATCTCACCTTCATTCAACAGTGTACCCCAGGGCGGCATCGGTGTTCCGGGGCGACCCTCCTGAATCGTTTTCAAGAGGAACTCATCTGAATATTGGCGGATGTTTTCAGGCAGCAAGGGCGGTCCCAGTCCTCCCTTAAGATGCGTCCCGTGACAGGAACCACAGTCTTGGTAAAGGATGGTCTTGAGTTCCAGGGTTCGCGTAGAACCCGGATGATGCTGTTCACTCAAGACGGGCGTCAGGAATAGGAACAGGCATAGACCTGTCAGCCGCAGCATGACCTAGGGCTTCAACCCTGAAAAATAGGCGGCCAGATTATCGATCTCCTGTTCACTGAGATTGGTCGCCATGTTATTCATGATCGGTGCCTTACGCGTGCCTTCCTGGTAGGCCTTCAGCGCAGATTTGAGATAGTCCGCCTTCTGACCCTGAAGGTTTGGAATCTGATCTGAACTGCTGATACCGTTATTACCGTGGCAGTGCGCACAAACGCCAGTAGCTTTTTGTTTGCCGGCCTCATAGTCGGCGGCATGACTCATCTGCGTCATAAGACCGAGTACAACGCCTGAAAGAATGAATTTGATCTGCATGAGCGATTCCTCAAGTAGTCCGGCCGTTCAGTCATCGCTCAACGGCCGGGTGAATGGGCTGATTACTTATCCGAAGGTGAAAGGCCTCGGGTCATGAAGCGAGCTCGAGCCCTTGAGAAAATACCTGCCGGGCTTTCCATCTTGAAGCTGGCTACGCGGTCAAGCGTGGTGGAGTTGAACGCCACCACTTCATCACCGGTGTACCCTGCACTCACAAACAGTTCGTTACCCGAAGCATTGTATTCAGGGAAGTAGGCGTGCCCCCCCACATCCAGTGTCCGAACGACCTCAAGTGAGTTCTTATCAATCAACTGAATGGTGCGTGCACGACGATCCTTGCTGATGATGTCGACGGCCACATACGGGGCGTTGTAATGGGCAGCGGGTGACTCGGTGCCACCCAGGACAGGGATCTGTTTGACGACTTCCATCTTGTCGAGATCCCAGACGCTGACCACTTCATGATCGCAATCACCAAAATTGGTGCCAAAGCCTAAGGTTCGGCCATTGACCTTTACTACTGAACCGCCGCCGACGTGCGGTACACAGCCTGCAGGAAGCTTCTTGAGAATCTTTTTCTGATCAAGATCAATCGCCGCCACAATACTATCGTCATAGGAGGCAATCATCAGATTACGACCGCCGTGGGACAGAAAGGCATCATGTAAATGACGACCCACATCGGTAATTTGAGTCACGGGGAAATCGGGCTTCGTCAGATCGACCGTCCACACCTGACCCGCATTCTCGAGCGCGATCGCGAAAATATCGGCATACGGCGTACCCGTAATCATCCCTGAGTCCGAGGTGACGAATTTTCCATCGGGATCGGTGCCTTCGAGCTTGAAATACTTCAGTGGCTCAAGGGTGTTGGCATCCAACAAGACCGCATTATGGGGCACAAAGGAGCCGGCCATGAGGTATTTTCCGTCCCTAGAGACACCCAAGGCAGGACCATTCAGACCTGTTCTGACGGATCTGACGACTTGCATGGAGTAAAGGTCAATCTTGTAGAGTTCGGCCGCGTCGGTCTTGACGTAAGCCCATCTCGGATTCACTGGGTTGAATTCAATGATGTGAGCTGCCGTATTGGTTGGCACTTCACCGATGACGGTATTGCTCGCACTGTTGATAAAGACGGCCTTAGCCCCCTGCCCCCGGCCATAACGACCACGTGCCGCAACACCAATGACATCATCCATGTTCTCGATACCGTAAACCGGTTTATCAGGCAGCTTGGATTCGTCAGCCACCAGAACCTTTAAGGAACCGCGAATATCGTCCAATGACCATTGGGGGTCGAACTTGGATGTGGAGGAGATGTATTTCACGGCAGAGCGAATATCCTCATCTGAAAGCTTGCCATAGAAAGGGGGCATGAGCGTGTCAAATGAACCTGCCATGATGAGACTTCTGAGAGAAGTCGGACTCCGACCTTTGAGGCGTTCTGCATTAAGGGGGGGCGCAAGATAACCCCCGAGATCCGATCCATGGCAGCTTGCACAGTGGGCTTCAAAAACCCCCTTCCCCCGCTCGGCGGTGATGTTGGGATCTTCGGCTGCGAATAGTGGGCCACTCGAAGCCAGTCCAGTGATCAGCATAAGCGGCAGTAGCCGAGGTTTAAGGGCGATAGGGTTCATGCAGGGTGACTCCTCAAGGGTTCATTATTCTATTTATATAGTATCGCATCGAAACGACAATCTGAAAACTGGGTGACTCAATAGTAATACCAGGGACCCATACCCCACATGCCCCAGTTCATAGCCGCGCTTTGATTCATCATGGCAGCCGATTGTTGCTCGTCAGCAATCTGCTTTTGAACGACCAATTGCTGATAGCGTTGGTAGGCCTCTTCATTACCCCAATACACACAGTGACAGGTCGTAGCATCCGCATAAACGTAATAGATAGCCCCATCCTTGGGATGAGCAACCAGTTGATGTTGGGTCAGTTCTTGGGTATGGGCCTGCTTCTCTGGCGTATCGGCCAGCTTAATTCTGAAACCAGCTGCCGCGAGAAGACTTTCGGTATCCTTCGCTTTGCTGGCTTCCATGGCAGCACAGCCCGATAGGAGCTGGCTTAATGCAAAAATTACAATGAGACGGGTCATGCCAAATAAGAAAGTCATTTCAGAATGGGGCGTAGTCTACCGCAACTCAGTGTGCCGAAACCTCACAATAAGTTGATGGCATCCGCCAATCGTTTGACCTTCATGGCCTCGAGTCCGGGGTGTGCTTCATGGCTCAAGTTTTTATGTGGGACGATGGCATGTTTAAAGCCATGTTTGGCCGCCTCTCGAAGACGTTCTTCGCCGTTTTGTACGGGTCTGACTTCGCCATTGAGGCCCAACTCCCCGAAGACCAACCAGTCTTTAGGGATAGGCTTATCCCGGTAGCTCGACACAATGGCGAGCGCAATTGCAAGATCACCCGCCGTTTCCTGAAGTTTGAGCCCTCCCACCAGATTCACAAAGACATCCTGGTTCATCATCGGGATGCCGCCATGGCGGTGAAGAATCGCGAGGAGCATGGCCAGTCGATTGCTCTCTATGCCGACGGCGACCCGTCGTGGTGTCGGTGCATGAGATTCATCAACCAGCGCCTGGACTTCAACCAGCATAGGTCGTGTGCCTTCGCGCATGACCATGACAATACTGCCGGGAAGTTCTTCATCGCCTCTCGACAAGAAAATAGCCGAAGGATTTTTGACTTCACGAAGACCGGTCTCTGTCATCGCAAAGACGCCCAGTTCATTGGCCGCGCCAAAACGATTCTTGAAGGCTCGGATGACCCGATAGCGACTGTTGTGATCGCCTTCAAAATACAAAACGGAATCCACCATGTGTTCGAGCACGCGTGGCCCTGCAAGCGCACCTTCCTTGGTGACATGACCAATCAGAAAAATGGTGATACCGGTCTCCTTGGCGAGGCGTACCAGTTGGGCGGCGCATTCTCGGACCTGAGCGACCGATCCGGGTGCCGACTGCATCTGGGCACTGTAGATGGTCTGAATGGAGTCGACGACCAGATAATCGGGGCGATGGTGCTGGACCGTTGCTTGAATGGCCTCAAGTTCCGTCATGGCCACGATATCAATGCGATCGCAAGGTAGTTGGAGTCTTCTGGCGCGAAGGCTGACCTGGCTGATTGATTCTTCCCCGGTGATATAGAGCACACGGGCCCCCTGACTGAGGGCGGCAACGGTTTGCAGTAACAAGGTCGACTTCCCAATGCCGGGGTCCCCACCGATGAGGATGGCAGAACCTGCAACAAGACCTCCACCGAGGACACGATCGAGTTCTTCAATCCCGGATGGACTGCGTTCGATCTCAATGATGTCGACCGATCCCAACGATACCGGGGTGGTTTGAGTTGAGGCGGCACCTGCGTAGCCTCCAGCGCGGGCAGGATGCCTGATGGGATCTTCTAAAGACTCAACCAGCGTATTCCACTGGAGACATGCAGGACACTGCCCTCCCCACTTGGATTGAACATGTCCACACTCGGTGCATCGATAAACCGACTTTCTCGAGTTGCCCTTACCTACGGCCATGGTTTGAATCCCTGCACTAACGCATTGGCGCCTTTACGGTATAAAACGTTGACGTCAGAAAAGCCGAGCGATGACATGACGTCGAGTGCCTTCGCAAGAGGCATTTGATGTTCTTCGGATTCATCACTCAACAGATGTACGATCCATTCTTCGAGTAGGTCGAGACGATCAAGCGCTTTGAAAACCTTGAACCAGTGACGAACTTCATGCTGTACACCGCTCAGTTGTTGCTTGGGGTCATCGAGCGTATAGCGGTCCCCATTGATGAAAAATCCTCCCGGTTTGAGGGTTCGCTGAATTTCAGCAAGCACCCGCGTGCGATAGTCGTCCAAGAAGTTATGGAGTACATAAGCACTGGCGATCCCATCAAACTGTGCGTCGGGTTGTGACTTTAGGTAATTGAGCGCATCAATTTCGTAAAGTTCGAGGACCCCTCGCTCAAGATGGGGTTTGAGGGCAACTCTTGCCTGATTCAACATGGTTTCTGAGTTGTCGATACCCGTCAATTTGGCATCGGGACGGTGTGTCAGGAGAAAATGAGTCGTGACCCCGGTTCCCGTCCCAATTTCCAGGATTTCGGGCGTTTTACTTCGGTGTCCCAGCGGAAGATCACCCACCAAACGTCCAACCGATTCGCTGATTTCGGCGGCTTCAGGACAAATGTGCCTCAAGAATTGATAATCCTCGGCAATGCGACCCTGGAAGAGTGATTCGGCTTTAGGAGATGTCATGACGTTTACCTCGACTCAGGGGCTTGATAACGGACACGGTATATGGCCCCCGCCTGATCGTCTGAGATGAGCATGGAGCCATCCTCAAGGATCAAAAGATCGACGGGACGTCCAAGGACCTTACCATCCGGTTGAAGAAATCCCCAAACAAATGGGCTCTCCTCCAGAGCCTTACCGTTCTGGACACTGATACTCGAGACACGATAACCCACCGGTTGGCTTCTATTCCAAGAGCCGTGCTGGGCAACAAAGAGTTGATTGTGGAATTTTGCAGGAAACTGATTGCCGGTATAAAAACGAATCCCGAGAGGCGCCACATGGGCCTGAAATTCAAAGGCAGGTGGGGTGAGTTGATCACAGGTCATGAGATGACCGTATTGAGGATCGCGGAGATCGGTCCCAAAACAATAAGGAAAACCAAAATGTAGACCTGGCCGATCAATACGATTGAGTTCATCGGGTGGTGAATTATCACCGAGCCAGTCTCGGCCATTATCGGATGCCCAAAGGGTCTGAGTGCCCGGTTCATAATCAAAACCGACGCTGTTACGAAAGCCGCGGGCCATCGTCTCGGTGCGTTTGCCATCTGCACTGATCTTGAGGAGTGCTCCATATCGGGGATCATCGAGGTTACAGATATTGCAGGGCTGCCCGATGGCAGTGAGCAAGGCTCCGTCAGGGGTTGCCCGTAAATAACGCCATCCATGGTGAGGATCCGTGGGGAGATCTTTGAAGATGACTTCTGGATGAACCCCTCCCTTGTCCTTCGGAATGGGAAGGGGCACTTTGATGATGCGTGAGACCTCGGCGACATAAAGGGCATGGTCAAGGACCGCAACCCCATTGGGATGGTCGAGGCCCTGGAGAACTGTACGTACGGCCGTCGCCTGTCCACCTTTGGTTGGGATCGCATAGACTTTGCCTTCATTGAGTGACCCGACATAGACCGTCCCCTCATTATCAACGGCCAGGCTTCGGGCTCCGGGGACGGCATCCGTCAGGAGGTGAAGCTGAAACCCATCCGGAACCTTCAGTGCCCCAATCTGAAGTGCACGACCATAAGCCGGTGTCCGAATGACCGCGAGGCTCAAGAACAAGGCTAAAAACAGTCGCCATGGCCGAAGATTCTTGGAAAGCATATTGAAGGAGCTCTTGATATTTCTAGGGTCAACCCTAATTATGATACGAAACGTACTACGAGGTGTTTCCCATGCGTATTTTCCTTTTTCTTCTGACCAATGCAGCGGTATTGCTTCTGATCAGCATTCTGTTCCATCTATTTGGTCTCCCCCAATACCTCTATCAGCAAGGCATCCCCCTCAGACTCGATCAGTTGCTGCTCTCCTCAGCCATCATCGGCATGAGTGGCTCATTCGTCTCACTCCTTCTTTCCAAATGGATGGCAAAGAGGGCGATGGGGGTCTATATCATCGAGCAACCCTCCAACCAAACCGAAGCGTGGTTACTGGATACGATTCATCAACAAGCAAGATCGCTTGGAATTGGAATGCCCGAGGTAGGGATATTCAATACCCCAGAACCCAATGCCTTTGCTACCGGTGCAAGCCGGGATAGTTCACTGGTGGCCGTCAGTACTGGGCTTTTGGAACGGATGTCCCCAGATGAAATCGAGGCGGTACTGGGGCATGAAATGAGTCATGTCGCTAATGGTGACATGGTAACCATGGGTTTGTTACAAGGTGTGGTGAACACTTTTGTCTACTTTTTTGCGAGCCTTGCAGGATATCTTGTGGACCGTGTGCTCTTGCGATCTGGCGATGATGAGCGCTCGGTCGGCTATGGTCCAGGCTACTACATCACTCAAATGATAGCTCAGATACTACTTTCCATTCTGGCCAGCATGATCGTCATGGCTTTCTCTCGTTGGAGAGAGTTCAGGGCTGATGCCGGGGGTGCGAAGCTTGCCGGTCGGACGAAGATGATTCAGGCGCTAAAAGCGCTTCAGCGCCAGCATGACGAGGTGGATCTTCCAGGAGAGTTGGCTGCATTTGGAATCTCTGGTCAAAGCGTCGGTGGACTTGCCCGGCTCTTCTTGAGTCATCCTCCGCTTGAGGAACGTATTCGCGCCTTGGAGTCGAGGTAAACGAGCAATGAGTGCTAAGGCGTTCAGATTGAATCATCTCGGCTGTCTACGGATCAGTGGACCAGATGCGGTGTCCTTCCTGCAAGGCCAGATGACGATGGATCTGTTCCACTTGCCCCCTGAGCAACTTGGTTTTACCTCATTCCTGAGTGCCAAGGGACGCGTCATTGCCAATGCGCGTCTCATGAAATGTGATGAAGCCGTGTGGTTGGTGTTACCGGCCTCAATGACGCAGATCCTTGCGCAACGTTTGAAACTTTTCGTACTACGCTCCAAGGTGTTGATTGAGGATCTGAGCGAAAGCATCGCCGTGATCGGCCTTACTGACCCGGCGCTCGCATTATCGAGTGACCACCCTTCATCACACAATGATGCCTGGCCCTATGCCGCTTGGCGGTGGATCAGCCTTAGCGCGTGTGGTGAAACCTCAAACATGAAGGAGGATCCTGATGCAGAGCGAAGTTGGCAACAACGCGATATCGAATCGGGTCTCGCCTGGATTCTTCCGCCCTCAAGGGAAGCGCATATCCCCCAAATGATCAATCTCGATCTGCATCAGGGCATCGGTTTTGAAAAGGGTTGCTATACGGGCCAGGAGATTGTCGCAAGAACGCACTATCTTGGGCAGCTGAAGCGTCGCCTCTTCAGAGTCGAGTGCAAGTCCAATGAACTCCCGATGCCAGGGACCGCCATTTATCTCGGAGAGGAGGCCTCTGAAGAATCCGTAGGTGAATGGGTGAACGCCGTGCACGTGAATGATGGGACCATCGAGGGACTTGCCGTACTCAAAATCGATCAGGCCGATGCCCCTTTACAATCGGGGGACATGCGTTCAACCACCCGGACGGTGCACGCATTCCATGCAGCGGGAGAACCGGCTTAGATTTAAACTCTTTTAAAGGCGCGGTCTGCAGCCTCGAAGGTTGCAGCGAGATCTTCGTCACTGTGCGCCATTGAGACAAATCCCGCTTCAAAGGCAGAGGGTGCGAGGTACACGCCCTCTTCCAGCATGGCATGAAAGAAACGGTTGAAAGCGGCCACATCACATTGCATCACCTCGGAGAAACGTGTGACCCGTGGAGCCTCGGTGAAGAAAAGCCCAAACATGCCACCGACCTGACTGGTAGCGATAGGCACACCAGCGCGTTCTGCTGAAGCTGAAAGCCCTTGAACCAAACTTTGGGTCTTTCTGCTTAAGGTCTCAAAAAAACCAGGCGCTGAAACCAGTTCAAGAGTCTTGAGTCCTGCGGCCATTGCTACAGGATTACCACTCAGCGTTCCCGCCTGGTAGACAGGACCGACCGGGGCTAGATGATCCATGATAGCGCTTTTGCCGCCAAAGGCTCCCACAGGGAGCCCCCCGCCAATGACCTTTCCAAGCGTGGTGAGGTCCGGTTCTACACCGTAGAGGGCCTGCGCCCCGCCCAATGCCACGCGAAAGCCGGTCATCACCTCATCAAAGATGAGGACGCTGCCCGCAGCTTTTGTAACCCGCCTGAGTGTTTCTAGAAAACCGGGTACCGGTGGAATACAGTTCATGTTACCCGCAACGGGTTCAACAATGACACAGGCAATAGCCTCGCCGCGTTCTTTGAAAAGGGTTTCAATCCCTTCGATATCGTTGTACTGATACGTCAACGTATGCTCGGCAAGCGATGACGGTACGCCGGGTGAGCTTGGAACCCCCAAGGTCAATGCGCCTGATCCTGCCTTGACCAGCAAGGAATCAGAATGCCCGTGGTAACAGCCCTCAAATTTGACGATGAGATCACGGCCCGTGTACCCCCGTGCCAAACGAATAGCACTCATGGTGGCCTCGGTGCCCGAACTGACCATTCGAACTTTATCCATAGAGGGCACGAGACGAATCACGCACTCTGCCATCTGTGTTTCGATTTCAGTCGGGGCTCCATAACTGAGGCCTCGATCAACAGCCCTATGGACCGCAGCGAGGACTTCAGGGTGGGCATGACCGAGGATCATGGGGCCCCACGAGCCCACATAGTCAATGTAGCGTTGACCCTCGGCTGACCAGAAGTAGGCCCCATCCGCACGATCAATGAAAACAGGAATTCCACCCACGCCTTTGAAGGCGCGGACAGGAGAATTAACACCGCCCGGGATTACAGCCTGTGCGGATTCAAAGAGTGCAGCATGATTCATAGGAGGATCCAGTGAAGCGTTGGGCTTAAGCTTTAGGTAGGGTGACGCCCTGCTGACCTTGGTATTTACCCCCTCGGTCCTTATAGGACGTCTCGCACACTTCATCAGCGCCAAAGAACAACATCTGAGCAACGCCTTCATTAGCATAGATCTTGGCCGGCAATGGCGTCGTGTTCGAGAACTCGAGTGTCACGTGACCTTCCCATTCCGGTTCCAGTGGGGTCACGTTGACAATGATTCCGCAGCGGGCATAGGTACTTTTACCCAGGCAGACTACAAGGACATCACGCGGGATTCTGAAATATTCAACGGTCCTAGCCAATGCAAAGGAATTGGGCGGGATGATGCAGACCTCCTGCTGAATATCGACGAAACTGTTGGCGTCGAAATTTTTGGGATCGACAATCGCTGAATTGATGTTGGTAAAAATCTTAAATTCGTTCGAGCACCGGACATCGTAGCCGTAACTCGACGTACCGTAGGAAATCAGTCTTTCATTATCAGCAGAGCGACGTACCTGCCCGGCTTCAAAGGGTTCGATCATGCCGTGCTGTTCTGACATGCGCCGTATCCATCGATCCGATTTAATACCCATCAATCATTCACCACCGTGATAGTTGGAAATTTATTACTGTAATCCTTGGCCATTTGGGCCAGTCGCGCCGAAAGTTTCTTGGCGATTTCCCGATAGGTCGCGGCAAGCTCCCCGGAAGGTTCGGCAAGAACCGTCGGGAAACCGGCATCGGCCTGTTGGCGGATTCGAAGATCCAAGGGTAACTGACCCAAGAGTTCGGTGCCGTTATGTTCGGCCATCTTCGTGCCGCCGCCTTCACCGAATATGGGTTCTGCATGACCACATTGGCTACAGATATGAAGACTCATGTTCTCAACGAGACCGAGAACGGGAATGTCGACCTTTCGGAACATACTGAGTCCACGCTGAGCATCCAGCAAGGCGAGATCCTGTGGCGTCGTTACAATCAGGGCTCCGGAGACCGGTATCTGCTGTGACAGGGTCAACTGAATGTCACCGGTTCCAGGGGGTAGATCGATCACCAGATAATCGAGCTGATCCCAGAGTGTCTGCCCGAGCAGTTGTTGAAGGGCACCCGTCGCCATGGGCCCCCTCCAAATCATGGCCTGGTCATCCTCAACGAGAAACCCAATCGACATGACCTGAAGACCATAGGCCTTCATGGGGACGATAAACTTTTCATCTTTGAATTCTGGCTTTCCAGAGAGGCCCAACAGCAAGGGTTGGCTTGGCCCATAGATATCGGCATCGAGAATGCCGACTCGGGCACCTTCCGCCTGAAGGGCCAGTGCCAGATTAACGGCCGTCGTCGATTTTCCTACCCCCCCCTTTCCGGAGGCGACAGCGACGATGTTCCTAACCCCTTTCAGGGGCTTCAGATTCTTCTGTACGGCATGGACCTTAATATCCGTCAGAATCTGAATATCGACCGATTCAAACCCCAGTTCCTCCTGAAGTTTATGCGTCAGGGTTGCCGACAGCGCCTCATGATAGGATTTTGCGGGGAAACCTAGCGCAACGGTCAGAAGGATTTTGTTGCCATCAATTTCGATTTTACGGATGGCTTGGGCTGATACCAGATCTTGGCGAAGATAAGGGTCAACCCAAGTCCTTAAGCAGTCTTCGACGACTTTACGATCCATGTGTAGCTATCCTGTAGCGATTAATAGTCTCTAGGACGTTCCATGGGTAGGGAGTTCCGTTCTTCTGAAGATTGTTCCGCATGCCGATCCTGGCCAGGCGCCTTATGTTTGAGTCGAGCCTCAGAGTAACCGGTCCAGGCGGCCATGAAGAGCAGAATACCGATGGTTGATGCAATCAGACGATCTGGTTTTTTTGACCAGAACATGATCCAGTTGGGTTTGACGAGACCAATCAGGAAGACCACTGGGGCGAGAACCACCAAAATCATAGTGAACTGTATCATTTGAAGAACCTCCTCTTTCTTAAGTTCGAAGTTTAGACAGCAGGATTGACCGAGGTTCCGGTCAACTTATTCCCGCCGCCAGCTTGTTCCGGAAGGACCATCCTCCAGCATAATGCCTGCCGCCTTCAAGACTTCACGAATTCGATCCGCTTCAGCAAAATTTCGTGCCGCTTTGGCATGAGTCCGTTCCAATATCAGCGCTGCAATGGCCTCATCGTCTTGGCCTTCGGGACCCTGTCCTTTTCCTTTCAAGAAATCCTCTGGGTCCTGATCCAGAAGGCCGATGATATGTGCCAGTGCCTTGAGTTCCATCGCTAGAGGAACGGCCTGTTCCGGGGCCTCGGTCTTGATTCGATTTAACTCGCGCGCACCTTGAAATAGGACGGAAATCGCTTCAGCCGTGTTGAAATCATCATTCATTGCCGCCCTGAATCGTATCGTGAGTTCACCGCTTGGGATTTCTTCGCCTACGGAAAGGTCTAGACCGCGCAGCGCTGTATAGAGGCGGGTCAGCGCAGATTGAGCCTCATCCAGATTTTCATCGCAGTAGTTGAGGGGGCTTCGGTAGTGACTATTGAGAATGAAAAATCTCAATACCTCGGGACGATAGGTCTTGAGGATCTCGCGGACCGTGAAGAAGTTGCCGAGGGATTTCGACATTTTTTCTTCATTAACCCTAACAAAACCATTGTGCATCCAAGTGTTTACGAAGGTGGTGCCGGTGGCCGCCTCAGATTGCGCAATCTCATTTTCATGATGTGGAAACTGGAGATCCATTCCACCGCCATGAATATCGAAGTGATGCCCCAGACAGCGCGTCGACATGGCTGAGCATTCGATATGCCAACCTGGACGGCCATTGCCCCAAGGCGAGTTCCAGCTGGGCTCTCCGGGTTTGGCGGATTTCCAGAGGACAAAATCTAGAGGGTCACGCTTAGCGAGGTCGACATCGACCCGTTCACCGGCTCTGAGATCATCCAGAAGTTTTCCTGAAAGGCGCCCATAAGTCTTGAATTCCTGAACCGCATAAAACACATCCCCATTGGATCCCACATAGGCGAAGCCCTTTTGAACCAGCGTCTCAATCATCGCGATGATATCTTCGATGGAGTCGGTGGCCCTGGGCTCGATATCGGGGGGTGCTACACCGAGTGCACGCTCATCTTCATGCATCGCATCGATAAAGCGTTGAGTCAGTGCCTGTATCGATTCACCATTTTCTTGTGCTCTTCGAATGATCTTGTCATCGATATCCGTAATGTTGCGGACATAGGTGACGATATAACCCAGAAACCTGAGATAACGCACGACCGTATCGAAAGCCACCAGAACACGGGCGTGACCCAGATGACAGTAGTCATAGACCGTCATACCACAAACGTAGAGTCGAACCCTTGGGGGATCGATCGGTACAAAACGTTCCTTTTGACGGGTGAGCGTGTTATAGATTTCGAGCATTACTTTGAGGCGTAGGTGAATTGAGCCATGCGCTTGTGAAGCCGATCAGGATCGATGAGACGGTAGATCGTTGCAAGGTCAGGTCCATCGTGTCGACCGGTCCAGGCTGATCGAAGCGGCATGAATAGCCCCTTCCCTTTAGCACCTGTCGCGGCTTTGAGACCATCCAGAAAGACAGCGTAGTTCCCATCAGATCGCTGATGGAGGTCGAGGGCCGAGAGGAAGAAGGATTCCCCGGCGGAGTCGATCGCTTGTTGAGAAACTTCATCCAGCGTCATTTGATCGGTAAACAAGATCTCAGCCCAAATCAGAGCCTCCTTGGGATATAGGCAATTGGTCCTGACCACTTCTCTAAAACCATCATGGTTTTCGGGAGGCACAAATTGCCAGATCTCGCTCGGGATCCATCCATCGAGTTCTTGGTCGGAAGCCGTTCGCACGGCCAGTGTCTGCCAGTGTTCGAGGTGAGCAAAGTCGAAACGCGCCGGTGATTTTCCGAGATGCTCCAATCCAAATTTTGACTTGAGTTCTGGGAGCGACATCAGTTCGTCAGATTCATAATGATGGCCCAGACGCGCCATCATGTTAACCAGCGCCTTGGGGAAATAGCCTTGATGTCGAAGCTCTGAAATGCTGCGGCTACCGTTACGCTTGGAGAGCGGCGCGCCATCTTCACCCAAAATCAATGAGCCATGGGCATAGGCCGGCTTTGGAAGCCCAAGCGCTTCAAGGATGAGTAACTGGCGAGGGGTATTCGTTAAGTGATCTTCTCCTCTTAGGACGTGCGTCACCCCCATCAATGCGTCATCGATGGCATTGCAGAAAAAGAAGGCTGATGTTCCATCCGCTCTTCGAATAATGAAATCCCCGATATCTTGGGGTTCGAATTGCTGGGGTCCTCTTACACCATCCACAAAACGGATCGGTTCATCCTGTGGCACCTTGAAACGGAGGGTGGGCTGGAGTCCTTCGTTGCGTTTACGCTCCACATCCTCAGGGCTCAGACGCGCGCATTTTCCACTGTATCTTGGGGGGCGCCCCGAGGAAAGCTGAACCTTTCGAGCGATTTCAAGTTCGGTAGGCGTACAAAAACAGGGATAGGCTAATCCGGAGTCGATGAGTTGCTGGTAATAGCGATCATAGATGGGGGTTCTCTTCGACTGGAACCAGTATTCATCGGGTTCCGAGTTAGATGGCCCTTCCTGCCAGTTGAGACCGAGCCAGCGGAGGTCTTCCATTAAGCCTGAGACGAACTCCTCGCGGGACCGTTCAGCATCGGTATCTTCAATACGGAGCAGAAAAAGGTCACCGAGTAAGGCACTAAAAAGTGCAGTCCGGGCGTTTCCGATATGCATCAGGCCGGTCGGACTCGGCGCAAAACGACTTTTTTTTGACGACATGGGGGGATGACGGGATGTGAACTCTTACTTTAACAATTCAAGCTCGGTATGAGAAGACAGGGGCTCAAGATTTAATGGGGGTCCAGCGCCACGCTCCTCCTTCTAGGAGTTCCAGTACGGCTCCATAATCTTGTCCATGATCATCTTGCGTTTGAGAACCCTCCAGACCGAACATCATGACGGTGATGTCACGCGCTTTAAAGAGTTCAAGAATAGGCCTGAGCTCCTCCGCAGGAAGATCCTTGAGGAGATGATTGATCACAGCAAATTTGGGTTTCGCCAGAATGATCCTTGCAAGGGAAATGAATCGTTGTTCATGTGCGGTCAGGAACGTGTCCCATTCGTGCACCTTATCCATGCCCCCCGCGCGATCCAGCGCCTCCGCAATATTGAGCGTCTTGAAAATGCTCAATATTTCATCATCCGAGGGCCCTTTACCACTGTGCCGAA
>CAYFLM010000014.1:0-27144 GCA_964343925.1 uncultured Methylococcus sp. | reverse complement strand
CAGGCTCCATATACTAAAAAACCCTCACCTGGTCTCCAGTTGAGGGTTTTTTTTACGTCCAGGTTAGACGTGAAATATTTCTTCCTGCCTTACACTAATTAAGGATGGCACCATCTTGTAGCGTGTATGTTTGATCCATTTTTTCTGCAAGTTGGGCATCGTGGGTCACCACGACAAAACTTACCTGGTACTCTTTGTTAAGTTCGAGCATCAGTTCGTAAACGTGATCAGCCGTTTTGCGATCAAGGTTACCGGTAGGTTCATCGGCTAATACACATTTTGGCCGTGTGACCAGAGCTCTAGCAATAGCCGCTCGCTGTCTTTCACCACCAGAGAGCTCACCCGGTTTGTGCATAGCCCTCTGCTTCAGTCCTACTCTCTCTAATATTTCACGAGCTTGACGCTCAGCCCGGTCTACATCATCTCCACGAATCAGGAGTGGCATTGAGACATTCTCAACTAATGTGAATTCACCCAATAAATGATGGAACTGGTAGATAAACCCTAAAGCACTATTTCTTAGTTTTGATAGTTGCCGTTCATTCATACCGATAATTGATTGCCCATCCAAAAACACATTTCCGGAGCTCGGCGATTCTAATCCCCCTAGTAGGTGCAGCAAGGTGCTTTTGCCACTCCCAGAAGCGCCCATGATTGCAATGCGCTGACCGGATTCAACCTGGATACTGATATTCTTTAGGACCTCGACATCTAGAGGGCCTTCCTTGAAACGTTTGCTAAGGTCTTGGCACGCAAGTACGGTCTTATTCATATCTTAGCTCCTCTGCAGGCTTAATTTTTGAGGCCTGCCAAGCAGGATATATTGTGGCAGCAATCGAGAGTATGAAAGCCACAATAGAGATTCTGCCAACATCTGACCATTCAAGCTTTGATGGCAATTCGCTTATGTAATACACATCTGCAGCCAAGAATTGAACTCCAAATAATTTCTCAATAGCGGGAACCACTGTTTCGACATTTAACGCCAATAAAACGCCTCCCACAGCACCTAATAAGGTGCCTGAGAGACCAATGATGGTTCCCAACACAATAAAGATACCCATCACCGTCAAAGGCGGCATTCCTTGCGTTCTAAGGATTGCAATGTCTGCCTTTTTATCAGTTACCACCATAACGAGCGTCGAGACTATATTGAATGCTGCAACTGCCACAATTAGCAGGAGAATAATAAACATCACTCTCTTCTCTGTTTGAATGGCCTTGAAGAAATTGCTGTGTGCTTGAGTCCAGTCCGATATGAGGTAATCCCCATTCAGTTTAGGTCCCAATTCTTTAACCAGCGCACGGGCATTGAAGATGTCTTCTAGCTTGAGGCGCAGTCCCGTAACGCTGCCTTCCATACTGAAAAGTCTAGACGCATCATCGATGTTGATAAGTGCCAAGTTTCTGTCGTATTCGAACATACCGACATGAAAGACACCCACAACGGTGAATCGCTTTAATCGGGGCAGGATTCCGGCTGGGGTTGAAGTTATCTGCGGGGTAATCACGGTAACTTTATCTCCTGGGATAACACCCAAGTATTCTGCAAGCTCCTTCCCAAGAACAATTCCAAACTCTCCGGGTTTGAGTTCTTTGACGCTGCCGATTACCAGTTTGGAGGCAACTTCGGAAACCCGTGGTTCATAGTCAGGCTGAATGCCACGAATCATGGTTCCACTCACGCGCTGATCAGAATTGATCATGGCTTGCCCCTCTACATAGGGTGCCCAGCCTAAGACCCGCTTTTCCATTTGAAGAGTAGGCTCTAACGCTTTCCAGTCCTGTAGAGCATGATCGTATCCCGTGATGGAGGCGTGTGAGGTCATGCCAAGGATTCGTTCTCTTAGCTCAGCCTCAAATCCATTCATAACGGATAGAACGGTAATGAGTGCTGTGACACCCAAAGCGATTCCGAGAACGGAGGTGAAGGTAATAAAAGATATAAAGCGGGTTCTTCTTTTAGCGCGTGTGTAGCGAAGCCCGATAAAAACTGTAAGGGGTTTGAACATAATTTATTTTAATTACGGCATCAGACACTATCTGCTAGGGTATGGCTAGCTTCTTTCGGTCTGGCAGGCTTCGCAGATGCCGTATAGACAAAGCGAATGGTCGGTTAACTTGAATTTGTGCTTAAGAGCGATCTCAATCTGAAGATCCTCTATTGTATCGTCATGAAACTCCTCAACATGTCCACATTGGATGCACACGAGATGATCATGGTGATCGCCCCTGTTGAGTTCAAAAACCGAGTTTCCACCTTCAAAATGATGACGCTTAACAAGCCCAGCGGCTTCAAACTGAGTCAGAACTCGATAAACTGTGGCCAAGCCAATTTCTTCCTTCTCGCTAAGAAGACTCCGGTATACGTCCTCTGCGGTCAGGTGCCGTTCATGGGTGCCTTGCTTCTCCAAAATCTCAAGGATCTTTATTCTTGGTAGTGTGACTTTGAGTCCAGCATTTCGAATGTCTTTGCTTTCCAGAATGTCGCTCCTTTTAGGTGTTGCTTCAAACTATAGAGTATCATTGCCTGCTTGCATGAGCCCCTGCATCATACCATGCTGTTTTTTCGCTCCGTACTTCTGATCTCTTGCCTCTTTCTGTTGAATTCTTGTTCACTGGAGTGGATGCCTTTTGTTTATCACTTGGACATTCATCAGGGGAACGTTGTATCTCAGGAAATGGTGGACCAACTCAAGCCGGGGATGTCAAAGAGGCAGGCCACTTTTATCATGGGGGCTCCTCTTTTGGTTGATGTATTCCATGATGAACAGTGGTATTACATCTATTCAAACGAGCCTGGTGGTGAGCCTAGGGTTCAAAAGAAAATCACATTAATCTTTAGGCAAGATCAATTGGTTGGACTTCAGGGGGACTTTAAGCCGGGGAACCTTCCTTCCATTGAGCTTAAAAAAGACAGCACTATCAATGTCCCCAAAATTGAGAGGGAAAAGACACTGTGGCAAAAAATCACCAGTCTTTTTGTCGACGATGATGACTAGAGAGCTGGGTCTTTCGTTTTGATTCCAGTTTCAGTCTTCTTGCTTCTCTTGGGTCAGCAGCTAGCGGCCTGTATATTTCTACCCGATCGCCATTTTTGAGTTTCTGCGTTATCGGGACGGGTTTTCCATAAATTCCAACTCGAAAATCTTCTAAAGTGATCTCCGGATGAATCGAAAGGATTCCAGAAAGCCCTACGGCTTCCTCAACAGAGCTGTCTTCATTCGCTGTAACTTGGATTAATGTTTGCTCATGTGGCAGGGCATAAACAACCTCAATAGTAATGGGCTCTTGAGGCTGCTTGGTCATGAATTACAGGATTCCGATCGCTTTCAGCAGAATAATCATGACTGAGATAGGTGCGACATAGCGGACCAATCTCAACCAAAGACCATAGTGTTTGCCCAGCTGTAATAACTCCTCCGAAGTTTGTCTGGGTAAACACCAGCCTACAAAGACTGAGATCAAGATTCCACCAATCGGAAGCATCAAGTCGGCAGTTAAAAAATCGATGAGCTCATAGAAGGTTTTACCTTTCCAGAATGTGGCTGGATGTTCAGACGAAAACGAGGCCACGGAGGCCAACCCAATGACCCAGCAGATGATACCTGTCCATGTGGCAGCCTTAGCCCTAGAAACACCTTTCTGTTCTACTGTCCAGGAAACGGCAGGCTCGATCAAGGCGACGGCAGAGGTGATCGCTGCAAAAAATATGAGTAAAAAGAAGAGGCTTCCGAAAAATGTCCCACCCGGCATATGAGCGAAGGCGATTGGCAGTGTTTCGAAAATAAGACCTGGCCCCATTGTTGGTTCCAGATGATTGGCAAAAACAATTGGAAAAATGGCAACTCCAGCCAGAAGAGCGACTAGGGTATCGGTTGCTGCAACGATCAATATCGATCTTGAAATAGAGATCCCCTTGGGAAGGTATGCCCCATAAATCATAATCGCACCCATCCCAAGCCCCAAAGAGAAGAATGCTTGGCCAAGCGCAATGAGGAGGCTTTCTCCACTAATTTTATGGAAGTCGGGTTTGAACAGGAAGCTAAGACCCTGGCCGAAGCCGTCCGAACCAATGGCATATAAAACCAGGACCAGAAGCATGATTAAGAGTCCAGGCATCATAAAGCTGGTCACTTTCTCAATGCCACCGCTGAGTTCCTTACCCACAACGAGCATGGTTGCGGTCATGAATAAGCTGTGCCATACGACTTGAATATCTGCGGATTTTTGCAGATCGATGAACGTGCTTCGAGCAATATTTGCATCGATCCCAGCCAGAAACCCCCCCGCCATTTTGAAAAGATAAGCCAGTGACCAACCCGCGATGACCGAATAGTAAGAAAGGATGAGGAATCCCGCCAAAACCCCCATCCAGCCCACGATAGACCAGTGCTTACTTTTTTTTGATTTCTTGGCCAGCTCGGCCATCGAGCTAACTGGGTTATGTCGGCCGAGTCTACCAAGCAGGGTTTCCGCCATCATGAGCGGCGTACCCACGAAGATGACACAGAGCAGGTAGATTAAAACGAACGCCCCCCCGCCGTTTTCTCCTAGCAGGTAGGGAAATTTCCAAATATTCCCAAGCCCAACAGCTGAGCCGCTGGCGGCCATGATGAATGCCATCCTAGATGACCAAAGATGGTTTGTAGTGGTAGGGGTAGCCATGGATGATCTCTACGGGTCGTTATTGAGCGAATCGCCCTGAATCGGGGTATTGCAGTAAAATATCAAGAATTAGCTATCCATGTCAGGACTTCTCGCCGTAAAAATGTCTTCCAAAAAAAATAAGAATGCCTCAGGGAGTCCCACCATTGCGCAGAATAGGCAGGCAACTCATGAATATTTTATCGAGGAGAAGTTTGAGGCAGGGCTAGTGCTAGAGGGTTGGGAGGTCAAAAGCCTACGTGCGGGTCGTGCTCAACTTAAAGAGAGTTATGTCGTTCTAAAGAATGGAGAGGCTTGGCTTCTGGGGGCGCATATTTCACCGCTTACGAGTGCCTCGACGCACATCGTTCCAGATCCAGTTAGAAATCGTAAATTGTTGTTGCAGAGAATTGAACTCAATCGACTGATTGGGCATGTCGAGCGGAAGGGGTATACCTTAGTGCCGCTATCGCTTTATTGGACGAAGGGTAAAGCAAAGCTTCAGGTAGGGCTTGCGCGCGGAAAGAAAATGCATGACAAGCGCGCCAGTGAGCGTGATCGAGATTGGCAGAGAGAAAAGCAGAGAGTAATGAAGCGTGGATGAAAAAGGGATGATCCGGGCAGTTTCTGCCGAAAACAGGGTTCGGGCGCGTGGGTCTTTTTTGACCCCCGTGTTTCTCATGATTCTTGTCGTAATGACTCAAACCGTTCAGGCCAGAGACTATTCGGCTCTGGTTGTGGAGCCTGACACAGGTCGCGTCCTTTATGAAAAAGAGGCGAACGAATTGAGGCATCCCGCCTCAGTGACCAAGATGATGACGCTTTACCTTGTTTTTGAAGCACTGGATCGCGGGGAGGTGACCCTCAATACCCCCTTTAATGTCTCTCGTTATGCAGTGCTACGTCCGCCCTCAAGACTGGGTCTAAGTGCGGGTGATACTTTAAATGTCGAAGATGCAATTCTTGCGCTGGTGACACGTTCGGCCAATGACGCGGCCAGCGTGATTGCTGAGAATCTGGGAGGCACGGAACCCGCCTTCGCAGAAATGATGACCTCAAAGGCCAGAGTCCTCGGGATGAGTAGCACGGTGTTCAGGAACGCTTCCGGGTTACCTGACCCAAATCAAGTGACTACTGCTTGGGACATGTATCGATTAGGCAGAGCACTTATTCGGGATTTTCCAAGGTATTACTCTTATTTTTCGACCCGGCGGTTCTACTATCGCGGGCAGGGTTTTGATAATCATAATCATTTGATGGAGTCCTATAGCGGTATGGACGGAATAAAAACGGGCTTCATCAATTCATCTGGCTTCAACTTAGTCGCATCTGCCAAGAGGGGTGGACATCGTTTGATCGGCGTCGTTTTTGGAGGGCCGAGCGCGGTGCGACGTGATCGGCATATGAGAGAAATTCTCGATGATGGTTTTGCGCAATTAAATGGAGCGTCTCCGAGCAACGTCATTGCCGAGTTTGAACGTCAGAGTGGCGGAGTATCCCGCCGTGCGTTTGAAACTGAATCTGAGCCGGATGAGCCGCATCTCGCATTTGGAAGTGCCAAAAGATTTAAGGCCAAAGCTTATCGCGGAGAAGCCACGAATTCTGTGAATCCCACACCCCATGCTAGTCGTTTGGTCGAGCCTAAAAAGCACAGTGTTCGTACCAAAACAGGAGGCTCAGTAGTGAAGATTCATTCTCAAACTATCGCGCCTAAGCTGAACGCTACGAGTAAGGAAGCTGGGCATGCCGCGAAAAGTTCTGGATATTGTTCAAGCGGCAAGAAGGCTTCGGATAAGTGTTCGAGGAGATGATGCGAGCTTGTATTCGCCAATTCAGTAACGTCTGATGGCTGACCAACAGTTAAGCCCCTATGAGTTTCTGGGGGGTGAAGTTGTTCTGCGCAAACTCGTGAAGCGCTTTTACGATTACATGGAAATCCTTCCGGACTCCCGTGAAATCCGAAGAATGCATGCCGAATCCCTAAAAGAAGCTGAGGAGAAATTGTTTATGTTTCTTTCGGGTTGGCTTGGGGGACCCAACTTGTATTGGGAAGCTTATGGTCACCCCATGCTCAGAATGAGACATCTACCTTTCGCGATTGGTGTTCAGCAAAGGGACCAATGGATGCTCTGCATGCGCAGAGCTCTCGAGGATTGTGTTGAGGATGGGCCTTTTAGGGAAAGGCTTTTAGAGGCCTTTGGTAAAACTGCAGATCATATGATCAATCAACCACCCGAAGCTTAGTCTTTAGAGAGATATCAATTTTCTGGCCGGAGTCCAGCATGAAAATCAGTGTCAAAGAGTTCAGGGATTGGACTTCGAAACGAATAACGCTTTTAGGCATGTCGGGGGTTGGAAAAACAACGCTTGCAGACAAGCTACCTAAAAAAAACTGGTTCCACTACTCCGGGGATTATCGGATAGGAACACGCTATCTGTCTGAGCCTATTTCGGACAATATCAAGCTACAGGCCATGGAAGTTCCATTCCTCCGTGAGCTCCTGCGGTCTGATTCGATCTATATCCGAACCAACATTACGGTTGACAATCTGTCACCAGTAGCCAGCTTTCTGGGTAAGCTGGGTGATCCTGAAAAAGGGGGGCTAACTCTCAAAGATTTCAAGCATCGACAGGCGCTCCACCGTCAAGGTGAGATTAGCGCCATGAGGGATGTGCCGGAATTTATCAAAAAAGTAGATGCAATCTACGGTTACAGGAACTTCATTAATGACGCTGGCGGAAGTGTCTGTGAGCTTGATGATCCTGAGACGATGCGAATCCTCGCCGACCATACGCTTATTCTGTATGTCAGGACGACTTCAGAATTGGAGAGTCTCCTGATCGAACGAGCGAAGAGCGATCCTAAGCCGCTCTATTATCGCGAAGCATTTCTGGATGAACATCTTTCGATCTATCTTGGGCAAAAAGGACTCTCGGACCCCTCAGAAATCGACCCCGATGACTTTGTCTCATGGATATTCCCCTGTCTATTTCGTTCCAGAATTCCACGATATGAAGCTATTGCAAAGGAATATGGTTATGCCGTTGACGCCTCCGAGATTGCCGCAGTTAGGGATGAGGAGGATTTTTTAGAGCTGATTTGCGATGCTATTTCAAATGGCGAGTAAGGAAAGATCATGCCTTTAGTAGCTCACAGCGATCTACCCACCTTCATCAGGCTTCGCGATGAAGGGCAAGAAGTTCTAAGTTTGGAGCGTGCCCGACATCAGGATATTCGTGAAATGCATATTGGCTTTCTCAATATGATGCCTGATGCGGCATTGGAAGCAACGGAGCGACAGTTTTTTCGATTGATTGGTGCGGCCAATCCTATCGTGCAATTTCATGTGCATCCCTTTACCATCCGGGGGCTCCCAAGAGGAGCAGATGCCCAGGCTCACATTGATCGCTATTACGAATCTTTCGATAAAATTCGCAGTGAAGGTCTTGATGGGCTCATCATTAGTGGTGCAAATGTCACGCACCCCCATCTCCAGCAAGAGCCTTTCTGGGAGCCCTTAACTGAGGTGTTTGAATGGGCTCGGAATGAGGTGACTTCGACGCTCTGCTCTTGTCTTGCAACGCATGCATTAATTCAGTATGCGTATGGGATTGAACGGACCCATAGAGGCTTTAAGCGTTGGGGGGTTTACTCCCACCGTGTTGTGGACTTTCGTCACCCCCTGGTGAGCAATATTAATACCCGTTTTGATGTACCCCACTCGAGATACAACGAGATATTTCGGGAAGACATGGAGCGTGTCGGTCTAAAGGTTTTGGTTGAAAGTGGGGAGGCTGGGGTTCATCTCGCAGTTAGCGAGGATCTATTACGAGTCGTATTCTTTCAAGGGCATCCAGAATACGACACGGTGAGCTTGTTAAAGGAGTACAAGCGCGAGATTAACCGATACTTTTTCGGTGAAAGAGATGATTATCCGCCCTTGCCCGAACATTATTTTAGTTCGGGAATGAGCGATTATCTGAGCGATTACGCTCGGATGGTTCGTTCTGCCAAAAGAGATCAGCTCGAATTGCCTGTATTTTCTGAAAACGAAGTGCTAAAGCATTTGGATAACACCTGGCGAGATACCGCCAAGGCTGTATTTAATAATTGGCTTGGAATGATCTATCAGGTGACTGATCGTGATAGAAGAAAGCCCCTCATGGAGAGCGTCGATTCAGTGCATCCAATCGAGCTCAAAGGTGAACGAAGAGAGTCTGAGGATTTTGAGTAGGTGTCTTAATCTGAAATGATGAGTTGCATGGACAGGAGGCCCTCTTTTTCATACAATCACTCGGTAGGTGGCTGAATTAATCAACGATAGGCGGGATGGACCCTTGGTGGCGACTCCCGCCTTTGCGTGTCTATGGTGGCAAAATTGAAAACCTACGCATTACTGGCTCTAGAAGATGGGACCATTTTTAAGGGTGTTGCCATCGGGGCGACAGGCTGTTCCTTCGGCGAAGTTGTCTTCAATACTTCAATAACTGGCTATCAAGAGATCCTGACGGATCCCTCTTACGCCAAGCAGATCGTAACCCTAACCTATCCCCACATTGGGAATGTAGGTATCAATATTGAGGATGTTGAGTCCTCCTCCGTTTATGCAAGTGGTTTGATTGTTCGCGACGTTCCACCGCGAGTTAGTAATTGGAGAGCCAATCAAAATCTGACTGAATATCTCACGCAGCACAATGTGGTCGGGATTGCGGGAATAGATACCCGCAAATTGACGCGAATCCTTCGAGATAAGGGTGCCCAAAAGGGTTGCATCATGGCGGGTGAGAATCTTGATGCAGAGAAGGCGCTGTCTGCAGCCAGAGCGTTCTCCGGTTTAAAAGGAATGGATCTTGCGAAAGAGGTTACCACGCGCAAAACGCTCTCCTGGAGTGAAACCTCCTGGAAACTGACTTCAGGGTATGGATCCCGCGGCCAGACTAATTTCCATGTCGTTGCTTATGACTTTGGTGTTAAACGAAATATTCTTAGACTGTTGGCAGACAGGGGTTGCGATCTAACGATTGTTCCAGCGACGACTTCTGCTGAAGAGGTTATGACCCTGAAGCCAGATGGAATCTTTCTTTCTAATGGCCCCGGAGACCCCGAGCCTTGTACCTATGCGATCGAAGCCATTCAGAAGTTCTTGGATCAAGGTGTTCCGGTTTTTGGAATTTGTCTCGGGCACCAACTTCTTGGATTGGCTGCGGGTGCTAAAACAGTAAAAATGAAATTCGGCCACCACGGTGGTAACCATCCAGTCCAGGACCTAGATAATGATCGGGTCATGATTACCAGCCAAAACCATGGCTTTGCAGTAGACGAAGCTAGTCTTCCTCCAAATGTGAGGGCAACCCATCGATCGCTTTTTGATGGAAGCCTTCAGGGGATTGAACTGACGGACAAACCCGCCTTCAGTTTTCAAGGACACCCAGAGGCAAGCCCCGGGCCTCATGACCTAAAACCACTTTTCGATCGCTTTATCGACAAGATGAACGCTGCCCGCAATTAGATATTTAGCACCATGGCAAAAAGAACCGACATAAACTCAATTCTTCTGATCGGGGCGGGGCCTATCGTAATCGGTCAGGCTTGCGAATTTGACTACTCAGGTGCTCAAGCCTGTAAGGCCTTGAGAGAGGAGGGCTATCGCGTCATTCTCGTCAACTCCAATCCGGCAACAATCATGACGGATCCGGAAATGGCTGATGCGACTTATATTGAACCGATCGATTGGATGTCAGTTGCCAAAGTCATAGAAAAAGAGCGGCCTGACGCTTTATTGCCGACTATGGGTGGACAAACAGCCCTTAATTGCGCGCTTGATCTTGATAGGAATGGGGTTCTGGAAAAGTTTGGGGTCCAGATGATAGGGGCTTCCAAGGAGGCCATCGATAAAGCTGAGGATCGGGACAAGTTCAAACAGGCCATGAATGCAATCGGCCTAGAGTCAGCCCGTTCCGGTGTGGCTCATTCTTTAGAAGAAGCCTTGGACTGTCTCGAAAGAACGGGGTATCCAGCAGTTATTCGCCCCTCCTTTACTCTGGGAGGAAGTGGTGGCGGTATTGCCTACAATCGACAAGAGTTCATTGAAATTTGTGAGCGGGGTTTGGAACTCTCACCCACTCATGAGCTTTTGATCGAGGAATCACTGCTGGGCTGGAAAGAATATGAGATGGAGGTCGTCAGGGATAGGAATGACAACTGCATCATCATTTGTTCTATTGAAAACTTCGACCCAATGGGCGTCCACACCGGAGATTCGATTACCGTCGCTCCGGCCCAGACGCTGACAGATAAGGAATATCAGTTGATGCGTGATGCATCGATTGCGGTTCTGCGTGAAATTGGTGTGGAAACAGGGGGATCTAACGTCCAGTTCGCCATCAATCCTAGAGATGGGCGCATGATCGTGATTGAAATGAATCCGAGGGTCAGTCGTTCGTCTGCTCTCGCCTCTAAAGCGACCGGATTCCCAATTGCAAAAGTTGCGGCCAAATTGGCGGTCGGCTACACCCTCGATGAACTCAAGAACGAGATTACTGGTGGTGCTACTCCCGCATCCTTTGAGCCAAGTATTGACTATGTTGTCACCAAAATCCCACGGTTCACCTTCGAGAAATTTCCGCAGGCGGATGATCGGCTAACAACGCAGATGAAGTCGGTTGGTGAGGCAATGGCGATTGGCAGGACTTTTCAGGAGTCTTTTCAGAAGGCGCTTAGAAGTCTTGAAATTGGCGTTGATGGCCTGACTGAAAAACTCAATCTTTCCGCAGATGATGCGGCAGATATCTTGGCGCATGAATTGCGGCATCCGGGTGGAGATCGAGTGTTCTACGTTGCGGATGCCTTCAGATTGGGGTGGACCCTAGATGAGATTTTTGAACACTCATCTATCGACCCTTGGTTTTTGGCTCAAATTCAAGATCTCATCGAAGAAGAAAATGCCTTGGTAGGGAGAGCACTTGGCAGTATTGATGCCGATGAGATGTTTGCGCTTAAGAGAAAAGGGTTTTCTGATTCGAGATTGGCTAGGATTCTAGGGAGTCAAGAGTTTCATGTACGTGCCATGAGGCACAAATTGAATGTCAGACCGGTTTATAAGCGGATCGATTCCTGCGCAGCTGAATTCTCAACTTCAACAGCCTATCTCTATTCAACCTACGAGGAGGAGTGCGAGGCGGAGGTCACCAATCGTAAGAAGGTTATTGTCTTAGGTGGCGGTCCAAACCGAATCGGTCAAGGAATTGAGTTCGATTATTGTTGCGTTCATGCCGCGATGGCGCTCCGGGAAGATGGTTATGAGACCATCATGATCAATTGCAACCCCGAGACGGTATCGACCGATTTTGATACCTCAGATCGTCTTTACTTTGAGCCACTGACGCTCGAAGACGTGCTCGAAATTATTGATCTTGAGCAACCTTATGGGGTTATTGTCCAGTTTGGGGGGCAGACTCCCCTTAAATTGGCAAGAGCTTTAGAAGCTGCAAATGCTCCTATTATTGGCACAACCCCGGATTCAATTGATTTGGCCGAAGACAGGGAGCGGTTCCAGAAACTAGTGGATAAGCTAGGTCTCAAGCAACCGCCTAATCGGACGGCTCGATCACAAGATGAGGCTGTTGTGTGTGCCAATGAGATTGGGTACCCCTTGGTTGTGCGCCCTTCTTATGTGCTTGGCGGGCGTGCAATGGAGATTGTTTTTAATGATGAAGATCTCAAGCGCTATATGCGTGAAGCGGTGAGTGTTTCCAATGAGTCACCAGTGCTACTCGATTATTTTCTTGATGATGCGGTGGAAATGGACGTTGATGCCGTCTGCGATGGCAAGGATGTTGTGATTGGCGGGCTCATGCAGCATATCGAGCAGGCTGGAATCCACTCAGGCGATTCTGCGTGTTCCATCCCTCCCTATGATTTAAGTCAGGACCTGCAGGATGCCATCAGAGAGCAGGTGAGACAGCTGGCTCATGCCTTGGGTGTCGTGGGCTTAATGAATACGCAATTCGCAATCAAGGGGAAGGAAGTCTATATCCTTGAAGTCAACCCCAGGGCCTCAAGAACTGCACCATTCGTATCCAAGGCGACGGGGTACCCGTTAGCCAAGATTGCCGCCCGTTGCATGGTCGGACAGTCGCTTCAACAGCAAGGCATTACTAAGGAACGCATTCCGGGCTATTACTCAGTCAAGGAGGCGGTGTTCCCGTTCATTAAGTTCCCTGGCGTTGACCCCCTTCTTGGGCCTGAGATGAAATCGACGGGTGAAGTCATGGGTGTGGGTGAAACCTTTGGTGAGGCCTATGCTAAGGCCCAGCGTGCCGCGAGTGTCAAAATTGCCCAGTCAGGTACGGTTTTTATCAGTGTTCGTGAGGCAGATAAAGCTAAAGTGATCCCTGTAGCGGCCGATTTAGTGGATCTCGGTTTCAAGCTGGTGGCCACCAGAGGGACGGCCAAGTCTCTTAAGTCTGCTGGGATCCAGTGTTCAGAAGTGAACAAGGTTTACGAGGGACGTCCTCATGTCGTAGACATGATTAAAAATGGCGAAGTCCAATTCATCATCAACACGACCGAGGGTAAGAAGGCCATCTCGGATTCTTTCACCATACGTCGTCAGGCTCTTCAAGAACGGGTGACGTGCACCACCACAATTTCAGGAGCCAAGGCCACCTGTGATGCCTTACGCGAAATTCATGCCGTGGACGTGAACTGCCTTCAGGATCTTCACCGTCGTTTGAGTTGAGCGCACTGGATAACGACACAGTCGAGAGTTTTGTACGGGTAAAAAAAGATGAACAAAATCCCATTAACCTTGCGTGGAGCCGAAAAGCTCAAAGAAGAATTGACTTATCTCAAAACGGTACTCCGTCCTAAGATTACGGCTGCAATCGCGGAGGCTAGGGCGCATGGCGATCTTAAAGAAAACGCCGAATATCACGCAGCGAGAGAGCAGCAGAGTTTCTCTGAAGGACGCATCAAAGAGATAGAGGCCAAGTTATCGAATTGTCAGATTATCGACGTTACTCAGCTTAATCCAGGTGGAAAGGTGGTGTTTGGGGCGACGGTTGATTTGGCTGATGCTGATACAGGTGATGAGGTGACCTATCAGATAGTGGGTGAGGATGAGGCAGACATCAAGGAAGGTAAAATCTCCATCACTTCTCCCATAGCTCGTGCACTCATAGGCAAGAGAGAAGGTGACGTTGCGACCGTACAGGCCCCCGGGGGCGTCCGAGAGTTTGATATCTGTGCCGTCCGATACGTCTAACCCATTGCCCAATAGGGGCTAGAGCATCACTTTCTATTGCTTTTTCGATAAATGACGGCGATGTGGCCCACAGTTTGGACTAGTTCAGCCGAGGTTCTTTGTACGATGAGGTCTATCATCTGCTTTCGATCGGCACGGTCTAACGCATTGACTCTGACTTTGATCAGTTCGTGGTGCTCTAGACTGATTTCGATTTCATTTAGAACGGCCTCAGTCAGACCGTGATGGCCAATAATGACGACCGGTTTGAGTGTATGGGCCTTTGCCTTGAGGAAGTTCTTAAGTTCAGCCTTCACGTAGGTTTCTCGTTGTTTAAGGGTTAATGATGGCACGTAGTCGAAGCAGCGGCAGGTGGCTCTCAGAGCATTTTGCGGATGAATACGTGAAGCTTGCTCAGGCCCAAGGATATCGGTCTAGGGCTGTATTTAAGCTCAAGGAACTCGATGAGCGGGAAAACCTCCTAAGGCCTGGTATGTCTATTGTTGACCTTGGAGCCGCGCCTGGTGGCTGGTCTCAATTCGCAGTAGAGAAAATCGGCTCAACAGGCCGAATTATAGCGCTCGACATCTTGCCCATGGAAGAAATCTCAGGGGTGAGCTTTATTCAGGGTGATTTCCGAGAAGCCGAGGTATTAGATCAGATGCTCTCGGCACTGGATGGAAGAGTTGTCGATTTGGTGATGAGTGATATGGCCCCCAATATGAGTGGCAACCGCATTGTGGATCAGGCGAAGGGTATGTATCTCGCTGAATTGGCCCTAGAAACCGCACGCGAGATCCTAGTGCCTGGGGGGGCTTACGTAACAAAAGTGTTTCAAGGACCGGATGTTGACGAGTATGTTCGGGCCATTCGGAAAATGTTCAAAAAAGTTTCTGTTCGAAAGCCCAAAGCCTCACGGGACAGAAGTCCTGAAGTCTATCTTGTGGCCAAAGGGCGGGTCTGAAGGCCACTTTAGGCGTCCTTTTCCCCAACATAAAGCGAAGTTGACGAGTGGGCCGCATGATTGAGCGACCATCTCGGCCAGGCATTGAGAATGGCCTTAACCAGCGTAGCTAATGGGATCGCAAAGAAAACCCCCCAAAATCCCCATAGCCCTCCAAAAAATAAGATGGCAACGATGATCGCAATTGGGTGAAGGTTCACGACTTCGGAAAATAGGAGGGGGATGAGGATGATGGCATCTGTTGCCTGTACCAAACTGTAGGCGAGGATGAGGTAACCAAATTGCTCGCTTGCGCCCCACTGGAAGAAGCCGACAATCAAAACCGGAAACGTTACGAGGGTGGCGCCTACATAGGGAATGATGACCGAGATGCCCATGAGAGATGCGAGTAGCAAGGAATAATTCAGGTCCAAAAGCCAAAAAGTCACATAGCTAATTAGGAATAGCACCAAAACCTCAATCATCTTCCCTCTAACATAGTTGCCAATCTGAGTATCAACTTCCATCCAGATCTTCATGGACAAATAACGGTCAGATGGCAGGAACCGCGTAATCCAGAGAATCAGTGTTTCCTTGTCCTTGAGAAAGAAGAAGACCAGCATGGGCACCAGAACCGTGTATACGATGAGTGTGATCATGTTGATCAGAGAAGCGTAGGAATAGGTTAACAAGGACTGACCCCACGCAATGATCTCTCCTCTGGCAAAAGCAAGAAGCTCCACGAGCTGTTCTTCGGTAATTAATTCCGGGTACCGGGCGGGGAGCTGAAGAACGAGTACTTGGCCGCGGCTAAGCCAAACGGGGAGCTGGCCGATCAATTGTGCCGTCTGTTTATAGAGTGAAGGAAGTAGCGCTACAAACAGGAAACTCAGGAAGGTCAGAAAAAGGACGTAAACAATCAGTACGGTCAGGGACCTCGGTATCTTTTTCCTAACGCCTAGGCTCACAACACCATCAAGAAGGTAGGCAATGACGCCCGCCGCAAAAACAGGCATTAGCATTTGCCCCAGGGAGATCACCAGAACAAAAAAAACCGTCAAAAAGAGGGCAAAAGCAACAGCTTCTGGGTTTGGGAACAGTTTCCTGAACCATCCGCTGACCCAGTGGAGAATTTCGCGCATAGGTGGCTCCTAATTATTCTTGTATGGACCCTAACGCCAAGTCAGGAAATCATCTTACCCTAAACGCAAATAGACCAAAAACTGGTAAATTCCGAATGAATCAGGGCCCTACGGATCTTGGCTCATTACACAGCATATTGTGCTTGACGTCATTTGATACCACACTCTATAGTGTGTCCATCCTTTTCCCAACCTACAGCATCCTCAGGAGTTGCACATGGAATCAGAATCCGTTCTCCAAAGCCCCAAGTCTGGGCTTACCCCGGTCAGTAATGTTCGGACTGAGGTGGAGCTGACTGCAAACGTGCCCGGTGAAATGCGTGTTATCCGGCGGAATGGGAAGGTTCACGGGTTTGATGCCACCAAGATTAGTGTGGCGATCACCAAGGCTTTTCTGGCAGTGGAGGGGAATACTGCAGCGGCTAGTGGAAGAATCCATGAAGTGGTCCAAGAACTGACGGATCAGATCGTACGGGGACTTTTCAGGAGAATGCCTTCGGGTGGGACTATTCACATCGAAGATGTCCAGGACCAAGTTGAGTTGGCTCTGATGCGCGGGGAGTATCAGAAGGTTGCTCGTTCCTATGTTCTCTATCGGGAGGAGCGAGCAAGGCTGAGGGCTGAGAAGGCGCTTGTCGAAACTGCGACGGAGCAGGATGAATCGGTGCTGAGCGTGACCCTGCATGATGGCAGTCAAAGGCCACTCGATATTGCAAGATTAGAGAAAGTGGTTGCCGAAGCGTGTCGAGGTCTTGAGGGCACGGATGGTGCGTGGATCATTGATGAGACGAGAAGAAACCTCTTTGATGGCGTACCTGAAAAGGATGTAGCTCCGGCACTTCTCATGGCTGCACGCACTCGTATTGAGCAAGAGCCAAATTACAGTTACGTAACGGCGCGTCTTTTATTGGATAGCTTGAGACGCGAAGCCCTGGGCTTCATTGGACAGGGTCAGGCAGATGCGACGCAGGAGGACATGTCCAAGCGTTATGCTGAGTATTTCGCGAACTACATCAAGCGTGGATCGGAGCTTGAGCTTCTCTCAAGTGAGCTTACGCGGTTTGACCTCAAACGTTTGGGTGAAGCGCTGAAACCTGAGCGAGATCTTAATTTCACTTATTTGGGCCTTCAAACCCTCTATGACCGTTACTTTATTCACTCTGAAGGGGTACGGTTCGAATTGCCGCAGGCCTTTTTCATGCGAGTCGCCATGGGCTTGTCGTTGAATGAAATAGATCGGGAAGCGAAGGCGATCCAGTTCTACGATCTATTGTCATCTTTCGATTTCATGAGCTCAACGCCGACTTTGTTTAACTCGGGAACGCTGAGGCCTCAATTATCCTCCTGCTATTTAACGACTGTTCCTGATGAACTGGATGGTATTTACAGTGCTATCAAGGACAACGCGCTGTTATCGAAATATGCGGGTGGGCTTGGAAATGATTGGACGCGTGTTCGCGGTCTGGGTGCCCATATTAAGGGGACGAATGGTAAATCCCAAGGGGTAGTCCCGTTTTTGAAGGTCGCCAACGATACCGCAGTAGCCGTCAACCAGGGGGGGAAGCGATTGGGTGCTGTGTGCGCCTACCTCGAAACCTGGCATATCGATATCGAAGAATTTCTGGAGCTGAGAAAGAATACGGGTGATGACCGTCGGCGAACCCACGATATGAATACGGCCAACTGGGTTCCAGATCTTTTCATGAAAAGGGTGGCTGAGGATCTTGAGTGGACCTTGTTCAGTCCAAGCGATACGCCGGACCTGCATGACCTCACAGGGCTTGCCTTTGAGAAGCGTTATGAGGAATACGAAGCCAAGGCTGATAGAGGCGAGATTGCACTCTATAAGAGAATCTCTGCCGCGCAGTTGTGGCGAAAAATGCTCTCTATGTTGTTTGAGACGGGGCACCCTTGGATCACATTTAAGGATCCTTGCAATATTCGTTATACCAATCAGCATGTGGGTACGGTGCACAGCTCAAATTTGTGTACTGAAATTACCCTTCATACCAACGATTCGGAAATTGCGGTTTGTAATTTGGGGTCCATAAACTTGGCCGCACATATTTCCGAAGATGGTCTGTTGGACACGGGTAAGTTGCAAAAGACCATTTCAACGGCCATGCGGATGCTGGATAACGTCATTGATATCAATTATTACAGCGTTCCTCAGGCAAGGCGGTCCAATATGCAGCACAGGCCTGTGGGGCTTGGCATCATGGGATTCCAGGATGCGCTTTATAAGCTGGGTATTTCCTACGCTTCTGAAGAGGCCATCACATTCGCTGATCACAGTATGGAGTTGGTCAGTTACTACGCAATTGGGGCATCAACTGATCTGGCGGAAGAGCGGGGAAGCTATGCAACTTATGCGGGATCGCTCTGGAGTCAGGGAATTCTACCCATCGATTCCGCCCGGTTGGTTGAGCGGGAGCGAGGCGGTTATCTTCAAGCCGATACCTCCAGTACTTTGGACTGGGAAGGCCTGCGTGTTCGAGTGAAGTCTGTTGGGATGCGTAACAGTAATACGATGGCAATCGCTCCTACGGCAACGATCTCAAATATTTGTGGGGTCTCTCAGTCGATTGAGCCGACTTACCAAAACCTTTTCGTGAAATCTAATCTCTCGGGTGAGTTTACTGTTGTAAATCCTTACTTGGTTTCAGATCTAAAGAGGTATGGAATTTGGGATGCGGTAATGATCAACGATCTCAAGTACTACGATGGCAGTCTTCAAAAGATTGAGCGAGTTCCAGAAGTGATTAAGCAGAAGTACGCTACCGCTTTTGAGTTGGATGCTCGATGGTTGATTGAGGCGGCATCTAGGAGACAGAAGTGGATTGATCAGGCTCAGTCGCTGAATCTCTATCTTGCGCAGCCTTCAGGAAAGAAGCTTGATAACCTTTACAAGCTAGCTTGGGTTCGTGGGTTGAAGACGACTTACTATCTCCGAACTCTGGGCGCTACCCATGTTGAAAAAAGCACCGCGTTTGATGGCAAATTAAATGCGGTGAAAAGTGAAGTAGGTGAGTATTCGGTTTCTCTGCAGGATATGCAGGTTGTCTCAACAGACGTCCGAGTTGAGTCCGGTCCGAAGCTCTGCTCGATCGACGATCCAACTTGTGAGGCTTGCCAATAGCCTTGAATCTACCCCGATCGCTGCAATGGTGGTCGGGGTTTTGTTGATTAATCGGGCTTGATTGAGCGCTAGGGTGATTTGGATCGGATCAAAAAATTATCCTCTTGCTAGAATATAGCGAATCTCGAGGGGGTGTGCTGTGTGCACCCAACGACGCATATTTAGCTCATATTAGGCAAAACCATTTCATGAATCTATCGGGCACTCTCCCTTCCGAAGGGTCGTACCAACTCAAAAAACTCCGGAACTCTCTAGCAGTTATCCACTGTAGAAGGCTCCTGTCGACCTTCCAAAAAGAGGCGGAAGGGACTATCTCGCATGATCAGGCTAAGCGTGTCACTTATTTGACGGAGCTTTTCTCAAGGATTCACCGAGAAATCTTTCAAGATTGGAAAGAACAAGCCTTGGTCCAAGGTCGGCCCGGCACGATGTCGGATGCGGCCAAACGTAAACAGTTTCGTGAGACGATCGAAAGTCTCGTTCTTTCCGCAGATGGGAGGAATGAGGATACCGCTATATTTGACAATAACGGATTTGTCATCAAAACGGAAAATATTGCCGAACGGCTGGCAAGGTTCTACTACACCATGCGCACCATCAAGCCATTTGGGTTTGGTAATAAGATGACGGTCGATTTTTTCATGATGGCTTTGGCGGGTCTGCCGGCATTCAGTAGTGTTTACGAGCAGGGCGTCGATTTTAGGCGGTTGGACGCCCGCGATGCGAAGATTCTCCATGACAAATTCAGTAGTCTCGCTGATGTGACGATAGCTGTTGAACATGCAATGGACCCAACTCGTCTCCATTGCCTTGAAAACAACGCCAATGGTTATGGGCGTTGGCCTGAGCAAAAGACCTCGGTTTTCGGGATGCCGTTCCTCAGGCACCGAACAGAGGAGGGCATAGATTGTCTTGTGACCGTAAATGGTGGCCTTGTCCCTCTTGATAGTATTCGAGAGGAGGATATCCCTCTGGGTATCCACTTTGCGGATTACCCCCTGAGTCTCTCGGCAAATGTAATTGGGTTCTTGCCGGGAACCGAAGCGCTCCGAAATAAAAAGGACATTGATGGGATTCCAATTGGAAGTGAGGGAGAGGCCCCTTTGTTCTGTTTGGATGTCAATATTCTGACGGGCTTGCGCTCGCCTAGTCATACCGAATTTGTTGAATTGCTAAAGCAGACTGAGGGAGAAAAAACCCCCATTTTTCAGCTCGGCAATAATCCAGCTTTAAAAGCTCGCTTGATCGACGCTGCGGATGGAGATGAACGGCTTAGAAGAGGGGTTGAGATTGCTTATGACCGACTCAGCAAAATTGCCAGCAAGCTAGATTCATCCAAAGCCCGGATTTTTGATGGCAAGACCTCTGAATCCAGGCCAAAACTTTTTCTTTGTATGGGCGGGGCGGGTGCTGGAAAAACAGCGGTCGAGCAGATTGCTCGAGCGAGATGCGGTGAGAACTTTGTCGTTGCTTCACTCGACGAATTCAGAAAGCAAAGTGATCTTTATCTGGTTTTAACGGCAGCAAATCACCACAGTGACGACTATATCTTCGTCGAACCCTTCGCTAACACCCTCAGAGATTGGGTTTCCCAGAGAGCGATGAAGGAGGGTATCAATCTTCTTTATGACGGAACCAGTATTCCCTACATACCTCGATATGAAGGCATCGTCCGGGCTTTTTCAGCCGCAGGCTTTGAAACATTTATAGCCGCAGTCGATGCATTCATCGTAAAGCCTAGAGGCCGTGAGGATGAGCTCCCTCGTTCTGCAGCAATCGGAAGCGTGAAGGATCGTTTTGAGCGAACGGGTAGGGCGCTCCCATGGGTTGTTGCTGTGGATAAGCATATTCGCGCCCCGGGAGCTTTTCTGGATGCGCTAGTTGACGATTCAGTGGATAAGTTATCGCTATTTGCTAATGACGGTGAGATTGACCGGCACTATTTGGTGGCTGAGACCTTTTCGTTGACGCATGAAGGCATCCGGCAATTGCATGATCACCAGCTCCAAGGAACCCTCGGCGACTTTGCTCGGGACCTGATTCATTCGAGACCTGATTCGACTTTAAAGAATCTCGCAAATGATGACCTGATGGAATTAAATGCACTGATTGAGAGAATCCCTGATTGGAGTGAGGGAAATCTGGCCTACCAAGTTTACACCCATCGTGATCATCATCGCGTCTTGGTGATCTACAACGCAAAACGGATGGTGGATTTCCTGGAAAAAGGTCAGCTCAACCCCAATGCCTCTGGTGAGGTCGGTCTTCTGCACAAGCACAGCTCTCTATCTTTCTTCATAGATCCGGGCTCTCCTGAGCCATGGACTGTGAGATTACAAGGAAGCTCGTCTTAAATAAGAAGGTTTACCCGGTAATTATTCGCTCAGATCTATTGAGCTTGCAGGAAAATTTCAGTACCCTCCCACTCGGGATTTTGCAGTTAATAACTCGAGCCGCTGGGTCTCAAGAAAGAGGCGTCTCAGGATTAACTTCGGCAAGCGATTGGACTTTGAGGGTCCAATTGAGTTCCGCCATTATAAATTGGTCCCTCTGGGTTCGAATCATGAGATTCGAGCTTCACGGTTCAAACAATAAATAGAGAGGTAGGCAACGTGTTGCAAGCATCTGGATCAGTCACCATCGCACTGTTGATGGGGCTCGCTGGGGTATGGTTCGTACTCTGGCAATTCAAACGGGTACTTAACTACGATCAAGGCAACGCCACCATGCGTGGAATTGCTGCCGCGATTCAGGAGGGTGCCTCAGCGTTTCTCAATCGCGAATATCAGGTTCTGGCGATTTTCGTCGCGATCGTCGCAGTTGTCATATCATCCTTCCTGCAATGGCAGACCGCGCTCTCATTCGTGATGGGTGCGATAGCATCAGCGGGTGCAGGCTACCTCGGAATGTATGTCGCAGTTCGTGCGAATGTCAGAACAGCCGCTGCTGCGGAAAAAGGCCTTCATCATGGTTTGAGGGTCGCGTTTGGTAGTGGTGCCATCATGGGGATGTCCGTGGTCAGCTTCAGCCTGATCGGCATGACCCTGCTCTATATGTACTTCAGGGGTGACCCCAATCAACTTTCTTACATCACAGGCTTCGGCTTTGGTGCAAGTAGCATTGCCTTGTTTGCTCGTGTAGGCGGGGGGATCTACACCAAGGCTGCCGACGTC
This sequence comes from uncultured Methylococcus sp., assembly GCA_964343925.1. Classification (GTDB taxonomy): domain Bacteria; phylum Pseudomonadota; class Gammaproteobacteria; order Methylococcales; family Methylococcaceae; genus UBA6136. Next base: position 4,855 of record CAYFLM010000014.1, on the reverse strand, counting down.
GGCGCAGATTTGGTGGGTAAGGTCGAAAAAGGTATTCCAGAAGATGATCCCCGGAATCCTGCGGTTATTGCAGATAACGTTGGCGACAACGTAGGTGACGTCGCCGGTATGGGGGCTGACCTGTTTGAGAGTTACAGTGGCTCTATTATTGCTGCAGCGACGCTAGGTGCAAATGTGAACCCTGAGACGGCTGCTTTTATCGGTCTCCCGTTCATGGTTGCAGCAGTGGGTGTTATTGCTTCACTGTTCGGCATCTATATGGTTATCGGAGAAGGAGAGGCAAAGCGTCTTCCAGCCAAGCTTGCCGATAAGATCGAGCAGTACGTAGCTAATATTGATGAGAAGGCGAGTCTCGAAGATCTTCTGCATGCGCTCAGAAACTCTGTTTGGGGCGCATCGGTTGTGATCCTGGGACTTTCTCTTGTGGTGGTGCTGTTCTCACCAGGCGTAAGTTTCAACTATTGGTTGGTCATTCTGGTGGGTTTGGTCGCAGGTAACGGAATTGCCTACGTTACGGAGTACTACACCTCATACACCGAAAAGCCCACACAATCGATTGCAAATGCCTGTCAGACCGGTGCGGCTACGACGATCATTCAAGGGACTGCGGTAGGTATGATGAGTACCGTACTACCGGTCTTGATCACCGCGGTTGCAATTCTATTGTCTATTTGGCTTGGCTATAAGGCTGATGGCAACATGACGGCCGGACTGTACGCTGTGGCGTTGGCGGGTGTCGGTATGCTGAGCACCCTAGGTGTGACCTTGGCTACGGACGCTTATGGTCCGGTTGCTGATAACGCAGGTGGCATTGCCGAGATGAGTGGTTTGCCTAAAGAGGTGCGCCAACGTACCGACTCTCTCGATAGTTTGGGCAACACGACAGCGGCTACCGGTAAGGGATTCGCGATTGGTTCTGCGGTTCTCACGGCTCTGGCACTGCTAGGTGCCTATGTAACGGCCGCCAAGGTTGAGTCATTGAATATTCTGGGTCCAACGATGCTCCCAGGTATTCTGATCGGAGCCATGATGCCGTACTTCTTCTCGGCGATGACCATGACCGCCGTCGGCAAGGCTGCCCATGCCATCGTTCTGGAAGTTAGACGTCAGTTCAAGGAAATTCCTGGACTGATGGAAGGAACAGGGAAGCCCGACTACAAGGCTTGTGTCGGTATCAGCACCGAAAGTGCTTTGCGTGAGATGATTATTCCAGGTGCAATGGCCGTAGTAGTGCCGCTAGTTGTTGGAATGATCCTTGGCAAAGAAGCTTTGGCGGGTATGTTGATTGGTACGACCGCTTCTGGGTTCCTCTTAGCTGTCATGATGGCGAATGCTGGTGGAGCTTGGGATAACGCCAAGAAGTGGATTGAAACGGGTGAATACGGCGGCAAGGGGTCCGATTCCCATAAAGCGGCTGTTGTGGGTGACACAGTGGGTGATCCCTTCAAGGACACCAGCGGCCCATCACTCAATATTCTGATCAAGTTGATGAGTATCGTAAGTCTTGTATTTGCGACGTCATTTGGTTCAGGTTGGTTTAGCTTCTAGACAATCGGCCTTCCGCAAGGGAGGCTGATTATCAAGGAGTTGGCAAAATCCCGGTTCGCCGGGATTTTGCATTTATAAGTCAAATTTTTCAGCCTGTGCACAGGCCAACGTGAATATTCTGGATACCCAAAGCTATGAATCGCGACTCTGATAAGAAAAAACATTATCTCGAACCGAATCGGGATTATCGAAATGAGAGTCTCTCAAGAAATCAGGAATTTTCAGAAGAACACATCATTCGTGACACTGCAAAACATTACGATGATTGCTATTGGGATTACCGAACCGCATGGTTTGATAATGAGAATCTTGCTCTGCATTACGGTTATTGGGAACCAGGTATCAAGACTCACAGTCAGGCACTACTGAATAAGAATCGGATCATGGCTGAGGTTGCAGGGATCAAATCCGAGGACCATGTTTTGGATGCGGGTTGTGGCATCGGCGGAAGTTCGATCTGGATGGCCAAAAACCTTGGGTGTAAGGCAACTGGGATTACGGTAAGCCAAGAACAGGTTGGACATGCGGGCAGAAACGCAAAACGTCATGGCGTTCAGGACAAGGTTAACTTTGAGGTCTCTGATTTTTGCAAGACACCGTTCCCTGATGAGAGCTTTGATGTGGTTTGGGCCGTCGAAAGCAGTTGCTATGCCACCGATAAACGGGATTTCTTCAGGGAAGCCTATCGAGTTCTCAAAAAGGGCGGTACCTTAATCGCCTGTGATGGTTATGCGACCCGAAGAGAATTCGACGATGCTGAGTGGTCAGCCGTTATGGATTGCCTCAATGGCTGGGCCGTTCCAAACCTGGCGACTGTTGAGGAGTTTCAGGAGGGTATGGAGGAGTGTGGTTTTTCCAACGTCCATATTGTCGAAGCTACCGCAGAAACGATGCCTTCCGCGCGAAGGATGTATCTGACAGCCCTTTGGACTTACCCGATGCAGCTCATTATGCAATGGTTAGGTCTTAGGAAGAAGGCACAAACGGCCAACTTCAAAGTTGCATTGGCTCAATGGAAGGTTTTTGATGGGGGCTTGGTGCGCTACTGCCTCTTTAGGGCGACCAAACCCCTCTAGAACCCTGATTCCACTATTTGATTAGCCGAAGGAAGCGAAGGCGATTTGCATTCGTCACAACGGTGACAGATGAGAGCGCCATAGCCGCCCCAGCGATCATGGGGTTAAGAAGAAGTCCAGTAAATGGAAAGAGAATGCCTGCAGCTACTGGAATCGCTAGAACATTGTAAATAAAGGCTCCGGCAAGGTTTTGTTCAATATTTCTGATGGTCAGGCGAGAGAGAGCAATCGATTCTGCTACTTTGGTGATCGAGCCACCCATCAATACAATGTCGGCACTTTCTATCGCAATGTCCGTCCCAGAGTCGATCGCAAACCCTACATTGGCTTGGGCGAGAGCGGGTGCATCGTTGATCCCGTCTCCAACCATGCCAACATGTTCTCCATGGGCTTGCAGGGCTTTAACAACATTCGCCTTATCTGCGGGTAGAACCTGAGCCCGAATTTCCTCGATTCCCACTTGTTCAGCAATTGCTTTTGCCGTGGACTCATTATCCCCGGTGACCATAACAACCCTAAGGCCCAGTTTTTTGAGCTGTTCGATTGCAGTTTTTGAGTCAGGCTTCACAGAATCTGCAATTGCCAGAATGCCAACTGGCTGACCTTGAGCCGCTAGAATGACTGGGGTCAGTCCTTTTCTGGCATAGCCTTCAAGCTTTTCGCTTAAGTTTTGAGTCGGGATACCTTCGCTGTTCATCATGGCAAGATTACCTAGGAGGAGATCGACCTCTCCTACCAAACCTCTGACGCCAAATCCTGATACGGCAGAAAAACCTGAAGTCGGAATCAATGGGCAGTTTCTGATCTCGGCCGCCTGACGAATGGACAAGGCCAGTGGGTGTTCAGATCCGGCCTCAAGGGAAGCCGCCCACTGAATGATTTGTTCCTCTTGCCATTCAGACAGGGCTTCTACTGAAGAAAGACTGGGCTTTCCTTGGGTGATGGTTCCTGTCTTGTCCAAAATAATGGTTTGAAGCTTTCCAGCGCCTTGAAGGGCATCACCCTTCCTAATCAAAATCCCTTGCTGGGCCGCTCTGCCAACCGCCACCATAATTGAAATAGGGGTCGCCAAGCCCAGAGCACAAGGACAGGCGATAACGAGTACCGTCATGGCTGTAACGAAAGCATAGCCAAACGAGGGTTCCGGTCCGAAAGCTTTCCAGCTAATGAATGTCAGAGTGGCTATCCCAATGACAACGGGTACAAATACGGCGGCAATTTGGTCAACAAGCCGGGCGATTTCAGGTTTGGTTGCCTGAGCATCTTTTACGCTTTGAATGATATGAGCCAGAGCGGTGTCCTTGCCGATCCTGGTCGCACGGTAGAGTAAGGTACCCGACTGGTTCATGGTGCCACAGGTCACCTCATCCCCCTTGTTTTTCTCAACCGGCATCGATTCTCCTGTCAGCATCGATTCATCTATGCTCGATTCACCGTCAATGACTTCACCATCCACGGCAATCTTCTCTCCGGGCCGAACTCTTAGGATTTCTCCAAGCCCGACATCCCCTATGGGGATGCTAGTCTCAATGCCTTCGCGAACGACGGTGGCGGTTCTGGGTTGTAATCCAATCAGTGCCCTGATTGCAGACGAACTCTTGCCCCTGGCCTTTGTTTCCAGAGCACTTCCCAAATTAACAAAAGCGAGAACAGCAACAGCAGCCTCAAAGTAGGCATGGCGGCTCATGGGCGGTAGGGTGTGAGAGAAAAAAATCACAAACGTTGAGTACACCCATGCTGCCCCGGTACCGAGAGCGATAAGTGTGTCCATATTGGCTTGTCTATGCTGAAGACTCTTCAGTGCGCCACGGTAATAGTGCCCCCCCGAGTAGCGCATGACATGGAAGGAGATATACGAGATCAACATCCAGAAAGCGCCTGCGAAGCTTTCACTCGCGATAATTGATAAAAAGCCGTAAAAGGCAACGTAAGCAATCAACAGGCCTATAAACATATCCTGATGAAAGCGGGTTTGGCGAACGAGTTGAGTTAGAGCCCAGAAAAAGCGGCTGCCCTGCCACCGAAGTGCTTTGTAAGCCAAAATAATGGCGAGCATCCAAAGCGGCCCTGCCACTTTTCCACCCAGTTGTGGGAGATGTTGCAAGTGATCAAGAACCATTAGTGGGAGGCTGAGTGCGCCCGCGATGCCGGCTTTCTTTAGCAGATCTTCGTATCTCGACTGTTCCCTGGACTCCTGTTCAGCAGGATCCTCCAGTTCTTCCATTACGGCG
>CAYFLM010000013.1:0-27517 GCA_964343925.1 uncultured Methylococcus sp. | reverse complement strand
CTAAGTAATCGAGCCGCATCTCAGAGGCCACTCGGGTCCACTTAAACGTGGATCCGAGTGGCCTCAGTTATTTAAACCATCCCAATCTTCAGGCCAGGTTCAAGCGGCTCGATCGCTTTCATGAACGATGCTGGTTAGCTCATTAATATGCTGCTCTGTCAGCTGCTCCCAGGAAAAGCGCCAGGACCAATTTCCAGTGACCGTTCCCGGTGTATTCATCCTGAAACCGGCGCCAAGGTGCAAAACATCCTGCATAGGCAAAACCGCAAGCCTCGCAACCGAGCGCATAGCACATTCCATAAGCGCTAAGGGCATTTTCTTGCCCTCTGCTCCAATTGTTTGAAACACATGCGCTCTTTGACCCTCCGATAAACTATCGAACCATGAGGCCGTGGTGTCATTATCATGGGTGCCCGTGTAAACAACGCTATTTGGGCCATGGTTTCTTGGCAGATACGGATTACCATCACCACCGTCAAACGCAAACTGCAAAATCAGCATTCCTGGGATATTGAACCGGTCTCGCAACGCCACAACCTCTGGCGTGATTATTCCGAGATCTTCCGCTATTAGCGGCAAAACTGAACTCTCGGTCACTTCATATAACCTCGACAGCAGAGCCTCACCTGGCGCTTTAACCCAGCGCCCCTCCATCGCAGTTGCTGAATTTGATGGTATCTCCCAGTAAGCCTCCAGACCTCGAAAATGGTCAATTCTTACCCAATCGTAGAGATCTAATTGGCTTTTTAGCCTTTCCACCCACCAGGAGAAATTACTGGCCTCCATGTGGCTCCAGTCATAATGCGGGTTCCCCCACCGCTGTCCTGTCGTCGAAAAGTAATCCGGTGGGACCCCTGCCACAACGCGTAATGAGCCATCGGCCTCTAAGTCGAAGTCTTCCTGATGCGCCCAAACATCCGCACTTTCCTCTGCCACAAAAATTGGGATGTCCCCAAAAAGGAGCACCCCTCGACTATTTGCATAAGCCCTAAGCGAATGCCACTGTTTGAAAAAAATGAACTGCTCAAATTGGATGCGCGCCAAAAGACCTGCCAGTTCGGAGCCTGCTTTGGCCAGTGCAGTACTTTCTCGCTTACGAAGTCCTTCTGGCCAATGATGCCAAGATCGGCCGCTTTGACTCTCTCTAATTGCCATGAAAAGCGCATAATCGTCGAGCCAAGTTCGATGCATCTCGCAAAACCCTTCCAGCTCTCGCATGAGCTCTGGGTCCTTAGCATCGCAAAAACTCTCAAACGCGAGCTTGAGACAGCGCTGACGAAAACTTGTCGAAGCGTCGCGGCTGTCAGCATCGCCTAATGCGGCCGAGGCCAACCATCCCTGATCAACCAGCCATTCAAGAGAAATTAAGTAGGGATTACCAGCGTGTGCAGATAGACACTGATAGGGTGAGCCATCTTCATGCGTTGGATTAATAGGCAAGGTTTGCCAGACACTCACGCCACTTTCGGCTAGAAAATCTACAAAACGGAAGGCTTCAGACCCGAGATCGCCGTTTGAATATGGGCCTGGGAGGGAGGTGATGTGAAGCAGTATTCCTGCTCTTCGCCGATCCAGAACACTCTGAGCGTTAGGCATGAGATTCCCCCGATTGCTGCAATACGATCCGCTCCCTTCTAATACCCAAAGACCCCGCCAAATTCCTCTAAAATTTAGAAAGATGTATTTAGACTATCGGGCAAAATGGAGCCGCTGTCCCAGATCATCTGGAGTGACCAACACAACCCCTCCCGGACTGACGTGGAATTTCTTTCTATCTTCCTCGAGATTTTCACCAATGACCGTATTTGGGGGGATATGACAGCCCCGATCGATCACCGCTCGAGTGATTTTGCAATGTCGACCAATATTGACCTCAGGCAATACAACCGAATCCTTTACAACGGAGTAGGAATTCACCCTGACATTACTGAAAAGAAGAGAGTTTTTAACCTCAGACCCAGAGATGATACATCCACCCGAAACCATTGAATCAACCGCCATACCGCGTCTGTCATCATCATCAAAAATAAACTTTGCTGGCGGCGTCTGGGCCTGATAGGTCCAAATAGGCCACTCCCTATCGTAAAGATTTAATTCTGGATCAACCCCAATCAGCTCCATGTTAGCTGACCAATAAGAATCAACGGTTCCTACATCACGCCAATATGATTGGACACCACTTTGTGCATCCTTAAATGGATAGGCAAAAACTCGACTGTTATTAATCACGCTAGGAATAATGTCGCGGCCGAAATCGTGACTCGAATTAGGGTCATCCGCATCCTTGATGAGTTGCTCGAATAAAAATGCCGTGCTGAAGATGTAGATCCCCATTGAGGCCAGAGCATGCTCGGGCCGATTGGGCATTGGCGGTGGGTTTTCAGGCTTTTCTACAAAATCGATTATTCGCTTACCTTCATCAATGTGCATCACGCCAAAACCTTTGGCCTCCTCGATCGGAACTTCCATACATCCAATCGTAAGGTCTGCCTCTCTTTCAGCGTGGTACGCAAGCATCAAACCGTAGTCCATTTTGTAGACATGGTCACCCGCTAGGATCACGATGTATTCCGGATCACGTTGGCGCAGAATATCCAAATTCTGATAGACCGCATCTGCCGTTCCAGAGTACCAAGACTCCTGCATGCGTTGCTGAGCGGGCATCACGTCCACAAACTCACTCAACTCGGCGCGGAGGAACCCCCACCCCTGCTGAATATGTCGAATCAGAGAATCCGCTTTGTATTGGGTCAAAACACCAATTTGCCGGATACCAGAATTGAGGCAATTTGATAATGGAAAATCAATGATTCTGAACTTACCGCCAAATGGAACTGCAGGCTTAGCTCTCCACTCGGTCAGTGAATGCAACCTAGAGCCCCTCCCCCCCGCCAGAACAAGTGCAAGGGTCTGCCGGGTCAGACGACTAACGAAACGTGTCTTATGCATTGACTCGGGCATGACTTGGACTCCTACTATCAGCATCTACGCGCCATGGGGAAGACAGATTTGTTAAGATTGCCCCACATACAGGGGCCCCCACGTCAAGACATTCTACTATCAGAGGCTGTACAAAGTGAACCTAAGCCATAGACACAAAACCGGCAGTCTTAAGATATCCCCCGAACTTGAGAGCGGAATTAGGCTGATTTCAGAAGCTAAACACCACGATCCGTTCTCTGTGCTCGGAAAACATCAAATGGAGGGGCAACATGTATTTAGAGCCTATCTGCCCTATGCTGAATCTGCAGAGTTTGGCGAAGAACGAATGCCTATGGCTCGTATCCCAAAAACTGACATCTTTGAACGGGTCCTATCTAAAGGGGAAGAGTGCCTAATTCACCCCAAGATTTACTGGACCTCGAAGAGCGGAGCCGTCGGGTCGCACATAGATCCCTATTCTTTCCCCCCACAAATCTCCGACTATGATCTGCACCTGTTTGGTGAAGGCAAGCACCGCCACATCTATAATTTATTGGGCTCACAAGCAAGAACTGTAGACGGAATAGAAGGTTTCCTTTTTTCAACTTGGGCACCCAATGCAGAGCGTGTCAGCGTTGTAGGTGACTTCAACGAATGGGATGGCCGTGTTCACCCGCTCAGATCAAGGGGCTCCAGCGGTGTATGGGAACTCTTTATCCCTGGAGTAAGGTCCGGCGCGCACTACAAATTTGAGATCAGAAATCGCCAAACGGGACAATTACAGCTCAAATCAGACCCTTACGGCCGACAATTCCAAATGAGGCCTGAAAACGCCTCAATTACCGCTCTTCCCTCCCAATTTGAATGGACCGACAACGCTTGGTTGGATCAGCGGCAGAGCGCCGCATGGCTAGAACAACCCTTATCGGTCTATGAGGTCCATCTAGGCTCATGGCAGAAGGATCAAAGCGGCGGATTTCTCGATTACCGCACTTTGGCAAATCGACTAGTTGAATACGTCGTCAAGATGGGTTTTACCCACATAGAGTTGCTACCTATCACTGAACACCCATTTGATGGATCCTGGGGTTATCAAACAACAGGCTATTTTGCCCCTACAAGTCGCTTTGGCAGCCCAGATGACTTTCGATGGTTTGTAGACTATTGCCACAAACACAACGTTGGCGTAATTCTCGATTGGGTCCCGGCTCATTTCCCTAAAGACGCTCATGGATTAGCTTGTTTTGATGGTACCGCTCTCTACGAGCATGAAGACCCCAGACTGGGAGAACACCGTGATTGGGGCACGCTTATTTATAATTACGGTCGGAATGAAGTCAGAAACTTTCTGATTGGTAGCGCGCTATTCTGGTTGGAGGAGTTTCATTTAGACGGTCTTCGTGTCGATGCAGTCGCCTCCATGCTTTATCTTGACTACTCACGGGAAGCAAACGACTGGATACCCAATAAATATGGTGGAAACGAAAACCTCGAAGCCATTTCATTCTTACGGGAGCTTAATTCACTCACTCACGAGGCCTTTCCGGGAACCCTTGTAATTGCAGAGGAATCGACAGCATGGCCCCAAGTCACAAGACCCCCATGGACAGGCGGTCTCGGATTTTCGATGAAATGGAATATGGGCTGGATGCACGATACCCTGCTTTATATGCAGAAAGAGAGCGTTCATCGTCAGTACCATCACGACCAACTGACCTTTGGCCTCCTCTACGCTTTCACTGAAAACTTTGTACTTCCGTTCTCACATGACGAGGTAGTACACGGGAAAGGCTCCATGCTCTCCAAAATGCCAGGAGATGAATGGCAACGTTTTGCCAATCTTCGCTTGCTTTACACCTTCATGATGACCTACCCCGGAAAGAAATTACTCTTTATGGGCAGTGAGTTCGGCCAAGGGACCGAATGGAACGCCGAGGACTCGCTAGATTGGTATGTTTTGGATTATCCACTTCATCAAGGCCTCCAACGGGCGGTATGTGACCTTAATCAACTGTACCGCTCAAAACCTGCGTTTCATAAGCATGACTTCGATTCCACTGGCTTTGAGTGGATTGACTGTCATGATTCGCCTCAATCGGTTTTGAGTTTTTTAAGGAAAGCAGGTGATGAGTTCTTGGTCGCCATTTTTAACTTTACCCCCGTTCCACGGTCTGGCTACCGTATTGGTGTTCCGGAGTCTGGGAGTTATCGCGAGATCCTTAATTCTGATTCGAGTTTCTACGGAGGAAGCAACGTTGGTAACGGATACTCCCATGCAGAAGCCATCCCTTGGATGGGGCGGCCTTTTTCAATTGAGATCACGCTTCCGCCTCTGGCCGGAATCGTTTTAGCCAAGGGTTAGTCTTCCATGAAAAAAGTCCTCTTCATGAGTAGTGAGGTGTTTCCGCTAATAAAAACGGGAGGATTGGCGGATGTCTCCGGCAGCCTGCCTATTGCCCTAAGCTCAATGGGGCACGATGTTCGCATTCTGATGCCTGCCTATCCGGCAGCAATAGCTGCGGGAAGCTTCAGCCCTCTCCGCAAGCTGGGTGGCGCTAGCGAGAGCATGATTCTTGAGGGAAAACTCCCTGGCACTAACGTCACTGTGATGGCATTAAGCCATGACCTCTATTTTTCTAGAGAGGGAAACCCCTACCTAGATCAAAGCGGTTCCCCTTGGGCTGACAATGCGCAGCGTTTTGCTATGTTTTGTCGTGTTGGTGTTGAAATTGCGATGGACCGACTCGGCCTGAGTTGGAAGCCCGACATCGTTCACTGCAATGATTGGCAAACAGGCCTGGTGCCTGCACTACTGAGCGATGAAATCAATCGACCCGCCACCATTTTCACCATCCACAACCTGGCCTATCAGGGTGTATTTCCACAACAAACATTTTCGGACCTTCAACTTCCATCAAGGCTCTGGAGTCCGGAAGCGCTTGAATTCTATGGTCAAATAAGCTTCATCAAAGGAGGCTTGGTCTTTGCCGACAGAGTCACCACTGTTAGTCCGACATATGCAAAGGAAATACAAACAAGTGCCTTTGGATGTGGTTTGGAAGGGCTTTTAACCCACCGCAATCATCGCCTGAGTGGCATTTTAAACGGCATCGATGAAGCGGCATGGAATCCAGCAACGGACCCCTACCTTCCGGAACATTTTGAACTCGGAAAGATGGGAAACAGATCCAAACTCAAAGCGCTACTTCAAACCTCTTTCGGGCTTAAACAGGATCCCTCTGTACCGGTTCTTGCCTGGGTTGGAAGACTTGTTGATCAAAAAGGTATCGACTTACTCATCGAGTCCTTACCCACCCTCATGAACAAATCCATTCAAATCGTAATGATAGGAAGTGGTGAAGGGCGATACGAGCGGATACTGCAGCAGTGGGGACAGCTTTTTCCGGATAAATTCTCCATCAGGCTTGGCTATGATGAGGCTCGCGCGCATTTGGTAGAAGCGGCGGCTGACCTATTTCTCATGCCTTCAAGATTTGAACCTTGTGGTCTCAACCAAATGTACAGCCAGCGCTATGGGACCATCCCTGTTGTTCGGAAGGCGGGGGGGTTGGCTGACACAGTTGTCGATGCCAGTGAGGCCAATGTCGATAGCGGCTCAGCAACCGGTTTTGTCTTTAGCGATCCAAGCTCTGATGCCCTTATCGATACGCTGGACAGAGCCATCGATCTTTTTGAAAAACCTTCTGTTTGGAAGAAAATTCAAGCCAACGGGATGAGCAAGAATTTCTCTTGGCAAATTAGCGCGGTCCAATATGAAAAAACCTATGACCTCGCTCTAAATGATTTGAACCCTGTCTATACCTGGGTCACTTAACCTTCGCCAACCCTACTATTGGAAGGATATGAAACCTTTGGATCTTAAACAATTTGCTCTTTTGAGCGATGAGGAGTGCGACCTCATCATTACGGCGGCGAAAAAAAAACTTGGCCAAGAATGCGTCATTTTAGGTCACCACTATCAGAGAGACGAAGTCTTTAAACATGCCGACCTCACCGGTGATTCACTAAAACTTTCAAGAGATGCTGCCAAATCGGAGGCGAAATACATTGTATTTTGTGGCGTCCATTTCATGGCCGAGGTTGCCGACATTCTCTCCCGAGATGACCAAGTTGCGATCCTGCCCGACCTGAGTGCTGGTTGCTCAATGGCCGACATGGCGAACAACCCAGCTGTTCAACGTTGCTGGGATGAACTCACTGAGGTCATCTCTCCAGATGATGAAGTCACCCCCATAACGTACATCAATTCATCCGCTGACCTGAAAGCCTTCTGTGGAGAACACGGGGGAATTGTTTGCACATCAAGTAACGCAGAAAAAATAATTGCCTGGGGACTTGAGCAGCGGCAAAAGATCTTGTTTTTTCCAGACCAACACCTCGGCAGAAACACCGCGGTCAGGATGGGGATCAGTCTGGAGGAAATAGTAACTTGGGATCCTGGTCTTCGAATGGGGGGCGTTGATCCAGACGCATTAAAACAGGCAAAAATCATCCTTTGGAAAGGGTTCTGCTCCGTCCATCAGGTCTTCAAGCCGGAGCATATCGACCTTTTCAGAAAACAAAATCCTCAAGGATATGTCATCTCACATCCAGAGTGTTCACTGGAAGTGTGTCAGAAATCAGACTTTATTGGATCCACAGAGGCCATCTTAACCAAGGTACGTAATGCAGAGCCACATTCTTCTTGGTTGGTTGGAACCGAGCTCAATCTCGTCAATCGATTATCGGAAGAGATGAGAAAAAAGGATGTCTTTGTTCAATTCATGTCACCAACACTCTGCATGTGCTCCACGATGTTTCGTATTGACCCCCAGCATCTTGCATGGGTTCTGGAAAACCTGGCCAACGGTCAAGTTGTCAATCAGATCCAAGTACACCCAGCTTCGGCCAAGCTTGCAAAACTCGCACTTAACAGAATGCTTGCTGTGAGTTGATGCAAATCCGATTAATCTGTGTTGGCACTCGCATGCCCCGTTGGGTGGAGGAAGGATTTCGTGAATATGCCAAGCGAATGCCTAAAGAATGTGAACTCATTCTAGTAGAAATCGCGGCGGGAAAACGAAACAAGAATGCCAACCTTGCCCAAATCCGAGACACAGAGGGCAAAGCCGTTCTATCGGCCATAGGATCCTCAGATTATGTGGTTGCGCTGGAAGTGGAGGGGCGCAACTGCTCGACTCAAAATCTTTCAGAGCTCCTCAAGGAGTGGATGGAAGGGGGCCGAAATGTGTCGATCTTGGTTGGGGGACCAGAAGGACTCTCCGAAGCTTGCAAACAAAAAGCCGCCTTACAACTCAGCCTTTCCAGCCTCACCTTGCCTCACCCTCTGGTCCGTATTCTTTTTGCGGAGCAGCTCTATCGAGCCTGGACTATCCTCAGCCGACACCCCTACCATCGATGAACCATCAAGAAACTGCGCCCAACCTTATCTTGGCATCTGCATCGCCCAGGAGGTCCGAGATTCTCAAACAAATTGGTATCAAACACACCATATTGCCCACCGATATACCTGAGGTTCCTGCTCAGGGTGAAACACCAAAAAGTTATGTTGCAAGGATTGCCTCAGAAAAGTCTTTTGCAGCGCAAACCCTTTCGGGCAAATCCAAGGCCGTTCTAGCCGCTGATACCGAGGTTATTATCGATGACCTTATTCTTGGTAAACCCAGCTCGCTGACCGATGCAATCTCAATGCTGACCCGGCTTTCTGGCAGAACACATCAGGTCATCACTGCCGTCTCGTTGAGATATCTCAATCATCATTGGAGCAGCCTCAGCATCAGCGAGGTAAAATTTAGGGACATTCACCCGTTAGAAATCGAAACCTACTGGGCCAGCGGCGAGCCTAAGGATAAGGCCGGTGCCTATGCTATCCAAGGATTGGGAAGTGTTTTTGTACAGAACATGGAAGGAAGTTTCTCCGGTATTGTCGGACTCCCGATATACGAAACCTCCATTTTATTAGACAAAGTTGGGATTCGGCCCCCATTTTTGACTGAGCGCCCCTGATATGACTGACGAGATCCTTATTAACGTCACTCCTCCAGAGACTCGCGTCGCGATCGTGGAGAACGGGGTTGTTCAAGAGGTTTTGATCGAGAGAACTAATCGCCGCGGGCTTGTGGGAAACATCTACAAGGGAAAAATTTGCCGGATTCTCCCCGGCATGCAGGCTGTTTTCGTTGACATCGGCCTTGAACGCGCAGCGTTCCTTCATCTCTCAGATCTCTGTGAGAGCGAGCGCGCCAAAAGCCCGCTTGATCAAATCGAAGTCATTTTCAAAGATGGCCAAGAGATCATCGTTCAGGTCGTCAAAGATCCAATTGGAACCAAAGGCGCGAGACTCACAACAGACCTGGCAATCCCTTCCGTTTTCCAAGTGTATATGCCGCTGTCCCTGCTCAACGGAGTATCACAGAGGATAGAAACTGATGATGAAAGGGCCCGCCTTAAAGCGTGCCTTGATAGCTTTCAGCGTGAACATGGGACAGGTTCATTTATTGCCCGAACGGCTGCAGAGGGTATCGAAGAATCGTCACTCAAAACGGATATGCTGTTTCTACTGAAGCTCTGGAACTCGATCGCTCAGAGAAGCCGAACGGCCAAGGCGAAAACTTTACTGCATGAAGACCTGCCATTAGGCATGCGGGTTTTGAGAGACATGCAATCCTTAACGGTAGAAAGAATTAGGGTTGACTCTAAGGAAACACATCTTCGACTGAACAAGTTTGCTAAAGAGTTCGTCCCTGAAATGGCCTCTTTGATCGAACACTACTCGGGGGAGCGTCCCCTGTTTGACCTTTACGGTATTGAAGATGAGATACAAAGAGCCCTTGAGGGTAGAGTGAATCTTAAGTCTGGAGGCTATCTGATCGTTGACCAGAATGAAGCCATGACGACCATAGACGTCAATACGGGCGCATTTGTCGGAAGCAAGAATCTGGAAGAGACCATATTTAAAACCAACTTGGAGGCCACGCAGACCATCGCAAGACAGTTAAGGTTAAGAAACCTTGGGGGAATTGTCATAGTAGATTTCATCGACATGAAAGACCCTGAGCATAGAAATCAAGTCATTCAGTCACTCCAACGCTACTTAGAGAAAGACAGGGCAAAGCCAGCGATTAGCGAAGTATCAAGGCTCGGGCTTGTAGAAATGACTCGAAAGCGGACCCGCGAAAGCCTAGAACAGATCCTCTGTGAAACTTGCCCCTCATGCTCGGGAAAAGGGGTTTTGAAAACCACAGAAACCGTCTGCCTGGATATTTTTCGCGAAATTATCCGCATGTCCAGACAATATGAGGCTGAGGAACTTCTGGTCATCGCGTCAACTGAGGTAGTTGCGAGGTTGCTCGACGAAGAGGCAGGAACCTTGAGTGACCTTGGAGCGTTTACGCACGCGCAAATCAAGATTAGGGCCGAATCCCAATATACCCAGGAACATTACGATGTCGTACTCCTTTAAGCCACCTCTCTGGCCGGCGGCAAGCACATAGAGTCGAGTCTCGCTCCCTATAGGCCTGTGCTAGACTTCAGCCTAGTAAATGCAGTCATTGGACGACTGCATATGATAGAACTTAAATTAGACCCCAATGAGCAAATCTCTGGTAGCCGCCATACAAATGGCATCTAGCCCCAACCTTAGTAGCAACCTGATGGAAACCGCGCGATTGGTGGCTGGCGCAGCTCAAGCAGGCGCTAGACTTGCAGTACTCCCAGAAAATTTTGCTTTGATGGGGTATGAGGAAACCGATAAATTCGCCATCGCCGAAGAGGATGGCGTTGGTCAAATTCAAGAAACCCTGTCAAAACTGTCAAGCCAGCACAAGATCTGGTTGGTGGGCGGGACCATGCCGATTCGGGCCTCGTCAGGAAAAGTTCGGGCAGCCTCCCTAATCTTTGACAACAAAGGAAACCGGGTAGCGCGCTATGACAAAATCCACCTTTTTGATGTCTGTGTTCCTGAAACAGAGGAAAGCTATCAGGAATCGTCGACGATAGAGCCAGGCGATCAAGCCTGTGTTGTCGATACCCCAGTGGGCCGACTCGGTCTATCGGTGTGTTATGACATTCGATTCCCTGAGCTCTACCGAAAAATGATGACCCTAGGTATGGATTTATTTGCCGTACCTTCTGCATTTACAGCGAAAACGGGAGCTGCCCACTGGGAAGTACTTGTCAGATCTAGGGCCATTGAAAATCAATGTTACGCCATCGCGGCTAATCAGGGTGGCTTTCATCTCAATGGTAGAGAAACATTCGGACATACCATGATTGTTGACCCCTGGGGTACGGTCATATCAAGACTTCCAAACGGATCGGGTGTGGTCACCGCAGAGGTAAGTGCCGAAAGAATCAGGAGCGTCAGAAAGGCATTTCCTGCGCTTGATCACGTTAAACTTTTAAATGCATAGCAAAATGGCACATCAAAGTCTGAACATTGCCAAGAGCGCTCTGCTAGAACCCGCAGGTCTTAGCGAGTCCGACCTAGAGCAGGTCATTTCCCGGCTTGCTCTCAAAGATATAGACCTAGCTGACATCTATTTCCAGTCAACTCGATATGAGTCCTGGGGACTGGAAGATGGGATTGTCAAAGAGGGGTCTTTCAGCATCGATAAAGGCGTTGGCATTCGTGCCGTTAGCGGGGAAAAAACCGGGTTTGCATACAGTGACGATATCACGCTCCCCATGCTAATCCAGGCCGCTGATAACGCGAGGAGCATCTGTCGGTCAGGCCAAAACGGATCGAAGGCGCTCATCATTCCCCCAACCCAATCGGCTCTATACCTTCCCGAGGATCCGTTGAATTCGATGCAAGAGGCCGAGAAAATTGCGCTTCTCAAGCAATTGGATGCTGACTGTAGAGCGATTGACCCCCGAGTCGAACAGGTTTTCATCAGCCTTTCCGGGAGCCATGAAATTATTCTCATCCTCAATCAGGAGGGACACCTCCAAGCCGACATCAGACCTTTGGTTCGATTAAATGTCAGCGTTCTCGTCGAGTCTAACGGCCGGAGAGAACAAGGTAGCGCGGGAGGGGGTGGAAGAACCAGCTTTGCTTACTTTCTAGAAGGAAATCGTGCACTGGAATACGGTCAGGAAGCTGTTCGACAGGCACTCGTAAATCTTGAGGCCGAGGAAGCTCCAGCTGGCCACATGACCGTGGTACTAGGTTCCGGATGGCCCGGAATACTTCTTCATGAAGCTATCGGCCATGGGCTTGAAGGTGATTTTAATCGAAAAGGTACATCAGCGTTCTCTGGACTTGTCGGAGAGCGGGTTGCCTCCCCCCTATGTACTATTGTTGATGACGGTACATTGCCCGGGAGACGAGGATCGCTGAACATTGACGATGAGGGCACCCCATCAGCCTGCACGACCTTAATTGAAAATGGCGTGCTCAGAGGATACATGCAGGACAAGCTTAATGCTGGCCTGATGGGAGTTGGAACTACAGGGAACGGGCGAAGAGAATCCTATCAGCATCTGCCACTCCCTCGTATGACCAACACCTACATGCTTCCAGGGGCCCATGCCCCCGAGGAAATTCTGGCCTCAGTGCAGCATGGCCTTTACGCCAAAAACTTTGGCGGCGGACAGGTCGACATTACCTCAGGTAAATTCGTTTTCTCGGCAAGTGAAGCCTACCTCATCAAGAATGGAAAAATCACCAAACCCGTCAAAGGCGCGACGCTAATAGGTAACGGCCCCGAGGTACTCAAGCAGGTCAGCATGGTAGGCTCCGACCTCAACCTCGACCCGGGCGTGGGAACTTGCGGCAAGGACGGTCAAAGCGTCCCCGTTGGGGTTGGCCAACCAACACTCAAGATTGACGGTTTGACCGTCGGTGGAACCAAACTTATACGCTAACTGGCTTAAAACATCGTGTTAGAAAGAAAGACTTCGCAAACAAGTAACCACCACGATCCATCCGACTTGATCACCAAAGCAAAAGCCTGTCTGGATGAGGCTAAGAGGCAGGGTGCAAGCGAGGCTGAGGTGGGCTTAAGTGTGGAATCCGGCCTATCGATCGGAGCGAGAATGGGTGATGTCGAAACCGTGGAACACCATCAAAGCCGCGGACTCGGACTCACCGTATACATGGGAAAAAGAAAAGGATCCTCGAGCACGAGCGACCTTAGTGAACAGGCGATGAAAGATGCTGTTGCCGCGGCCTGCAGAATTGCAAGATATGCAGCAGAAGACCCCTTCTCGGGTTTGCCAGACCCCGACCTGCTTGCGGACACCTTCCCGAATCTTGACCTTTACCATCCTTGGGATATCGGCACAGATACTGCCATTGCGATGGCAATAGAGTGTGAGGCGTCAGCGCTGAATGCTGACTCTCGCATTACGAATTCAGAGGGCGCCAGCCTCAATACCTTCCAAGGGACTCGGGTCTTGGGCAATTCGCATGGCTTTCTCCACGCCTATTCATCGACTCGCCATAGTTTAAGCGTCTCCGTAATTGGTGAAGACCAAGGGCAAATGCAGCGAGATGACTGGTGGAGCGTTACCCGCGATCGAAACGACCTACCCTCACCCGCTGAGATAGGTCGGATTGCGGCGGAAAGGGCTATTAGTCGCCTGGGTGCGCGACGCCTGACCAGCCGGGAGTGCCCCGTGGTCTTTGCTGCTGACGTTGCCTCGAGCCTTTTTGGAAACCTCATTTCGGCCATCAGGGGTGGGAATCTTTACCGAAAATCCTCTTTTCTTTTAGATCACATCGGGAAGCAGATCTTTCCAACATTTATAAACATACACGAGTCGCCTTTTATTCCTAAAGGGCTGGGTAGCGCTCCATATGATGCGGAGGGGGTAAAAACAAGCGAACGCTTCTTGGTAGAGAATGGGGTGCTTTCATCCTATGTTCTCAGCACGTATTCGGCCAGAAAACTGGGTTTGACCTCCACCGGTAATGCAGGAGGAGTCCACAACCTCATCATTGACCCGAGCCCGCTCTCATTCAATGCACTTCTGGAAGAGATGAACCAGGGACTGGTTATCACCGAGCTGATGGGACAAGGCGTCAACTTGGTCAATGGCGACTATTCACGCGGTGCGGCAGGGTTCTGGGTTGAGCAAGGAAAAATCGCCTATCCTGTGGAGGAAATCACCATTGCCGGCAACCTCAAGAATATGTTCATGGACATTCAGGCTGTCGCAAACGATGTCGATCTTCGAGGTAACACCCGAACAGGATCCGTTTTGATCCGCTCCATGACCATTGCAGGCAATTAGATCTTTGAGATTGAAGATCGGTTTTCTTCTAACCAGGCCATAAAAACTAAAATCGCCCACAACTCTCGAACCGATTCGTTGTTGCCCTCTTGGTGTTGACGCCACTTCCGCCGAATCAATCCCCGATTGAATAAACGATCACTTTTCAGCTGACGATCATTCAGTAACCCATGGCCCCATTCCTTTAAGGGGCCTCGAAGCCAGTCCCCGACTCTATTCATGATTTCATTTTGACCCATGCAATCGGCTCGGTTCAATCCCAATTGAAGCTCCATGAGATGAGTTGCATCGGAGACAGCGTCATTCTGTTCAACAATGAGAGACACTGCCATTTCCGGCACTAGAAAAGGCTTGGCTATTTGAATCGAACGATGACGAGCTAGATTTGCCCATGCCAAAAATCGACCTGCACAAATCGTCTGGAAATCATAGAAGCTCCGCCTTTTTCCGAGGTGTCTCACCCTTAGCCAGTGTGCGGCATTTCGGAGTCCGATAAGGGGTTCGGTCGATTGTCGAACGACCTTCTCAGGTTCAAACCAGATAGATCTCCTGCAAAGCAGAAAATCTTCAAATGAGACTGCGAACAACTGAGCACGCAATAAAGTCAGCCGCTCCCCAAGCCTAGAGAAAGCGATTTTTCTTGGCAGAATCAGCCTTAGGTGCCACATGAAACCAGACCAGATGCCAGGAGACACGATAGTTAGGGCCCTTCCGACCAATTTTCTGAGCGTCAGAGGGACTTTCGCAAACATTGACCATTTGCGTAACAAATCCTCTGATTCAATACCGCACAACGTAGCTGGCCCATCCCCGATCATCAGCCCCCCCAGCGTTGGGTCCAAAGTTGCGTCCAAAAGTCCACAGAGAATTGCGACGGGATCCGCAAGCGGCTCAGATCGGCTCGACATGGCGAGAATATGGTTTAGGTATTCAAGATTCGACTCAGCGCCACTTGCCTCTTCAGCCATGGACAAGTCCTTCAACAAGCTATCCACACTAATCCAGTTCTGCAACCCCCCCTCTTCCTTGAGAAAGATATCCTGAGCCCCCGAAAAAAGTCCCTCGGCATCAATGAAGGCGAGTTTTGACGAGCCTTCCCCTAGCCTAGAGCACATTGCTGATTTCAGGGCATGCACTTTCCCCTTGAGATTCTGTCCGACAGGGGGCCCACTCCGATACTGAGCCGATGTCAGCTCATCTCCTAAGGACCAGTAGACACAAGGAGGGTCGTCCCAATGCTTGATGCCAAAGGTCACATAGGTCCCGGCCATGAGTTTTTTAACGTTTTTAAATACTGAAAATGGAGCGGGGTAAAAACCGTATCGAAGAAAAAGCGTCAAAGCATCCCGATCAATTTCTCCGCTGAAGCCAGGACACTTCGTGAGCGCTGCCAAACTCGTCGAAAAAACAAATCGTCCGTCCAGAACTGAGTAGTACAGGGTTTCCTCACCCATCTGATCACATGCGAGGCTCAATGCCTTATCGTGACGATCCCATAATGCAAGCGCAAAAGCACCGGTCAATTGCTTAAGTGTTTCAGCGATACCTCGGTCATCTAGGGACTGCATCAGCCACTCCTCTATCCTGGCTACGCTCATTCCCTCAAATAAGCCCGGCTCAGAATCCAATGAGTTTGGATCTCCCTGACCTACCAATAAACCATAAACAAGTCCCACATACCGGCTAGAGGGTGAATGCAACACTTTGGGTGCGCAAACGGCGTCATCTCCTGAAATCCCAGTCAGTCCAACAAAAGCAAGCGGATCGGACCAAAACTGAGAGTGGATATCCGGTAAGGAGCCCTCACCTGAAAACATGGATTCAAAGCAAGACTTCAGATGATCAGGGCTCATCGATTCAGAACGATCCAGCAAGCCAGCGATAGCTTTCAAAAAAACCTCCCCAACAACTTTGTCTTCATTGCGAATGCCCAAAGATCTCAAGCATGCCGCGCATAAATACCTGATAATACCCTATCGAACACAGGCATCTAATCAATTGAAGAGATCGACCTCGGAGACATCATGCGAAGAGCCCTATGGATTTTTGTGTTACACCTTTCACTCAGTCAGGCAAATGCGGACCCTGTTCTACGCGTGGGTAGCATCCCCACCGGCACACTCAAATGGGAACTGGCTACCATTCAGGATTTAGCACTGGATAAAAAGAACCAGATCACCCTGGAAGTGATCTCCCTGGCTAATCCTGAAGCAGCAAAAATAGCGATTCTTGGCCAAAATGTTGACCTGATCGTCGGAGACTGGGTCTGGGTTGCCAAACAGCGCAATGAAAATCGTGATTTGAAATTTTCACCCTTCTCAACAAGCCACGGGGCGTTGGTTGTGCCTCCAAACTCACCCATTCAAAAGATTAGCGATCTTAAAGACAGAAAGCTTGGTATTGCGGGTGGAGGCCTAGACAAAAATTGGCTCCTGCTAAAGGCCTTAGCATCACAGGAATTTAACCTCAATTTAGCAGCCACTGTTGAACCGGTGTTTGCGGCACCCCCGCTCTTAAATGAATCCCTGAAAAAGGGTGAATTGGATGCGCTCCTGACTTATTGGAATTATGCGGCGAAACTTGAGGCCGAAGGCTACAGAACACTCATTACTGGGAAAGAAATACTCCAGCAACTGGGCGTAAAAGAAGAAGTACCCTCTCTGGGTTACATTTTCCCTGGCCAATATGCAAGCCGTCACCCTACGGCAATATCCGGTTTCCTAAACGCCACAGCCACTGCTCGAGAAACGATCTGTAAGTCAGAGACTCAATGGAAAAAACTGGAACCCGTATTGGATGAAAAGGATCCCAATGTTCGGGACAGGCTTCGTTCAAAATACTGCGAAGGAACCGTCAAGGTATTCGGACAATCCCAGATTGAGGCGGCTAAACTGATCTACAGTCTCTTGGAAGAAAAAAAGGGGGTGATGCCAGATGGAGTCTTCTGGTCAAAACCTGAAATTGAGAATAAGTAATCTGGTCTCGCAAAAGATGACGAGAACGTCCCCCCTCTTTTGCCTTCGATAAAATTAAAATGAGTCTAGGCCGAACTGTCCTCATAACATTTGCACTGACCTCGAGCCTGGTATTTTTTCTCCTATTCAGAATCCTATTCGTACCCTCGGATACGGGGACTGAAGAAACTACAGAGATTTCATCCACCTTAAAAAAATATGACGCTCAGAGCCAACCCATTGATGCCTTACCGACAGGGAGTGATGCGGAGGACCAAGACAGCGAATCAAACCAAATAAAATTTGCAAAGCAGCTTTTAGAGAGCAAAAAGCCGAGTGATCGGATTGAAGCAGTGGAGCGTCTAAGCGCTTACCCGAGCCTTGAAATGGAATCAACCCTATTAAAAGTGCTGCGTGATGACTCTAACAATGAAGTTAGAAACGCTGCAGCAATAAGTCTTGGAAGCCTTGAAGACCCATCCCAAACCACAATATCTGGTCTATTGAATGCTATTGACGACACCAAGGAAAACGTTAGGTTCAGCGCGCTGTCAACGCTAGAGGACTATCTTCAAGGGCTTGATCCAAAATCCCCGGGCTTCCTTGCCATTGAAAATGGATTGCGCACTAAACTAGAAAATCGCAGACTTCCACCAAATCTTAAAGCCTCCATTCGGGAGGCACTTAAGACTCAATATCCAAGATGAATGTGGTGCTCACCTTTACGCAAATTTGGCATGGCGTCTAATAAGGTTTGAGTGTACGAGGACTTTGGGCGGGACAGGACCTCTGATGTGCGCCCCTGCTCAACCACTCTCCCAGACTTCATAACCGCAACATAATCCGACATCTGTGAAATCAGCGCGAGATCGTGGGAGATGAAAAGGAGCGTAATCTGCCTGTCCTTCTGAAGTTGCTTGAGCAACCCCAGAATCTGGGCCTGGACGGTAACATCCAAGGAACTGGTGGGCTCATCGCAAACCAGTATTTTGGGTTCCGTCGCTAACGCTCTTGCGATGCTAATCCTCTGCCGCTGCCCCCCAGAAAATTCATGTGGATATCGATCAGCCACTGAGGGGTCCAGACCTACGGCGGTTAGGAGCTCACTCACAATTTGTTTTTCTCTATTAAGCTCCAGCCTTTCCCGAGACCTGACCCCCTCTAAAAGAATATCCTCAACAAACATTCTAGGATCCATTGAGGCAAAAGGATCTTGAAAAATGATCTGAATGGTGACCCCAAGCCGATGGCGCATTCTGGGTGAATAGCCGGTCACATCCAGACCTTCAAATAGGATTCGTCCTGATAAGGGTCTTATGAGATTCAAAATTCCTTTGGCCAAAGAGGATTTTCCACTCCCTGACTCCCCAACGATAGCCAGTGTCTCACCCGACCGAATGGTCAGTGAAACATCCTCAACACAGGGCGTCTGGCTTCTATTTCTCAGCGGCCAAAAGGGCAAGGCTTCATAACTCAAGACCAAATTTTCAACCTCTAGAAGAGGCTTTTCGGTCTTTGACGCAGAAGGTGCTTTCGGTGATAGATTCAAGACGGGTATGGATTCCAACAGTTTCTTCGTGTAATCAGCCTCAGGGTTTCGAAGAATTTCGCTCCCACCAGACTCAATGGTTACCCCATCCCTCATGACAAGGATTCGATCAGCCATTTCTGCGACAGCCGCAAAGTCATGGGTGATTAACCAAATTGCCATATCATGGTCTTTTTGCAATTTCTTTAGAAGCTGAAGAATTTGAGCCTGCAGAACAAGATCAAGTGCTGTCGTAGGCTCATCGGCAATAAGTAACCTTGGCTTTCGCGACAAGGCCATCGCTATCATAATTCTTTGTCGCATTCCCCCTGATAACTCATGGGGGTACCGATGATAGAGTTTCAAAGGATCTGGAAGACCAACCCCATCGAAAAGGTCCAAGACTTCAGACTTACAATCATTCCTTGATAGCGTTGCTCCTCTTCGGATTGACTCTTCGACTTGCCTGCCCACACTGACCACAGGATTCAGCGCACTCATAGGGTCCTGGAAAATAGCCGAGATGCCACCTCCCCTAATCATTTCCATGGAAGACTCTGGCAGCTTAAGAAGATCAGCACCTTCATAGCTAACTAAGTCGGCCTCAATCTTGGCCGATTTTGGAAGCAACCTCATGATAGCCTGCGCTGAAACAGATTTGCCTGAACCCGACTCCCCAACCATAGCAAAACACTCGGCTCGGTTTATCTCAAAAGTGAGCTTATCGACGGCTTTATTTTGTGGGTTTTTTCTTGAAAAAATAACGCTAAGCCCCTGAACACTCAGCAATGACTGGGCCTTGCGCTTAGTCATGCGGCAGATCATCTAGTCTGGGATCAAATGCATCCCTGATCGCATCGGATAAGACATTCGCAGAAAGCACCATTAGAAACATAAAGAAGAAGGCAGCGCACAATGACCACCAAACGGGGGGCTCGCGCGCCAATTCAAGCCGTGCCCCATTGATCATATTCCCCCATGAATACGTCGCTGGATCGACACCGATATTGATGTAAGAAAGAACGGCTTCAGCTAAAACCAGAGAGCTAAAGTCCAGTGCTGTTGAAATCAAAATGATGTGAAAAAGATTGGGAATGATGTGGGTAGTAAGAATCCTGAAATGACTGACCCCCAAAACCCGTGCGGCCTGAATAAACTCCAACTCCCTAAGCTTCATCGTTTCAGCTCGCACAAGTCGGCATAGTCCCGTCCAGGAGGTCAACCCCAAAATCAAGCAAAGTGCCATCAATCGGAAATCAGCCCTTGAAATTAAGTCTGAGAAACTGGATTCATGTGTACGCATAAAGGTATCCATGACCAACATACACGCTGCCATTAAGAGGACACCGGGAACGGCGTTGAGCGTGGTGTAGACAAACTGGATGAGGTCGTCTGCCCACCCCCTGAAGTAGCCTGCTATCACGCCAAATAAAAGTGCAATAGGTAAGGTCGCGACCGTTGCCAAAACGCCGATCACGAGCGCGGTACGAATGCTTTTCAGGGACGCGTAGAATACGTCACCTCCCACCTTGTCTGTACCAAAGAAATGGTAGTCTTTGGAAAATTCGGCTCCTAGAAAAACAAAAATACAAATAAAGAAAAAGGCAGTACCCAGAATAACCCAGAGTGCTTGATGTTTTCTGACAGATTGATTGATCTCTGACCAAGAGCATCCCTTTAGCCGAAAAGCGATAACCAGCCCCCCCCCGATGAGGACCACCGCAGAGGAAAATCCAATCAGGGATCGCAGACCTCCTTGAGTGAAATGCTTATAAAGATCAATACGATGGTCTTCAGGAGACTTCAAATGAACGCCTCCCCATAACAGACGAGGATAAATCCACTGCTCCTGCCCCGTAGCATTTTTTGTCAATGCTTTTGCGTATGCAAAGATAGCCAGTGGTTCTGAGTAAGTTTTCTCCTCTTTATTCCTTAAAGGACTTAACACAAGGTCCAGCAATGTTAGGCTTGCGGCTCCGCGAGCCTTAACTTGGTCGCCATCAAAATCCTTGCTTTGAAATCGCACACAATCCATAACGGCGATAGTCAAAAACAAAAAAAGCACCAAGAGGGACACCATCGCACTTGGCCTCAACAAAACTCTCAAGAGAGGCCTTCTGAAGGCTGCTTTTCTAACAAGAAAAAACGACAGCGCGAGAGCGCCTAACAATACGCCAAGAAAAGCCCAATCCGTTGGAAGTAAGGCGTAGATCATTGATCACCCAACCTTACTCTCGGATCAACAAGAACATAGGATAAATCCGTTAGCAACAAGCCCAGTATGTAAAGCAGTGCGCCAAGAAAGACCATTGACCTCACAATAGCAAAATCCTGTTGATTGATTGCATCAATGGTATAGCTACCGAGCCCTGGGACCGCAAAAAAAGACTCTGTAATTAAGCTTCCAGTAAAAAGGAGCGGCAAGACCACGACAACCCCAGTGAGAATTGGGATTAAGGCATTGGGAAGCACATGCTTGAACAAAACCTCGAACTCCGACAACCCTTTTGCCCTGGCTGTTCTGACGTAGTCTTTTTCGACCTCTTCAAGGAAAAGGGTGCGATACCATCTAACACCCGAACCCAACCCAGCAAGGACGCCGACCAGAATGGGTGCCAACACAAACCGAAAACTTGCCAAACCCCCGGCATAACCCGATATTGGAACAATCTGCATCACTTTACCGAGCAGAAATTGTCCAGCGATAATAAAAAAAAGGCTCGAAATCGACATCAGCCCAACGCAGATTATTGACCCCCAGAAATCGATAAGTGAGTATCGGAAGTAGACCAAGAACAGTGCGAACATTACATTGCAAACCAATCCGATGATCATCGTTGGTAGCGCAATTGCCAGAGAAGGCCCCATACGTTGCTGAATATCTAGAGCGATATCCCGCCCGTCATCCGATTGACCAAATTCGAATACAAGAAGACTTAGGGATTTCTTGAAGAAAATTGTCTCGGTCAGCTTTTTGCCTCCCTCAACACTATGATTCAAGAAGATGGGCAAGTCATACCCTCGCTCTGACTTCCACTTTGAAATGGCCTCTGGCGTCACATGCTTTTGGCCAATGTGCATACGAGCCATGTCATCGGGGCTGTTTACCAGAAAAAACAGCATAAAAGTCAGAACGTTAATCAGAAAGACCAAGGGAAAGACATAGAGGAGTCTTTTGAAGAAGTATCGAATCACTTCACTGTCTCTCCGCGTTTCATCGAATAGGCGCGACCAATCCACCGCCACAAATAGATAGCTATCAGGAGCACTGGAACCAGAGGCCATAGGTATGGATGGTTCCATTGACGTCGTTTCTCCGCTCTCAAAGCCGGATCCAATCGCAGATACTTGAGATTGTTGTTAACCATCAGGTTAGGCTTGTCATTGAAGTACCATTCATGGCTGAGAGAGAATCGTTTCGGGTGAACCCCAAATATCCAAGGCGCGTCATGCCTCAGGATGGTTTGAGCTCGAGCAATAAGTTGCCTACGCTCATCGGTATCTTCAAGGGCTGAAATTCTTGTAAAGAGTTCGTCAAACTCCCCATTCTGATAATTGGCCGCATTTTCTCCACCAAACTGAACCTTCCCATTTCGCCCATAAAGGAGAAAAAGAAAATTCTCAGGATCCGGATAATCCGCATTCCATCCCCACCTAAATATCTGGGCATTTCCGGCAGCCATTTTCTGCTGGAACTGGTTATAGTCCGTCGCCCTTAACACGAGATTGACACCGAGGTGGCCAAATTGCTTTCGATACCAATTCAGGAGAGCCCGGTCATCTGGACCACTGATCGCAACATCCATATAAAGCAATAGGGGTTTTCCTGTACTCGGGTCGATGCCCTCAGGGTATCCAGCCTCACGCATGAGCCTCTTTGCAATTTCGAGACTCTTACGTTTTGGGCTGCCATCAACCCAGTCATAGACTACAGGGTTAAAACCAGCCTCCGCCTCCTCGTGCCCGAAAATACCTGGTGGAATTACACCTTGCGCCGGGAGGCCTCTGCCGTTCATAAAAATATCAATAAATTCCTCAATATCCACGGAGATACTCAGCGCCTGACGAAGAGAAATCTTTTCCTTCGTAAACCCTCCGACCAAGGGATCCAGCATATTGAAGCCAATGTAATGAATGGAGGGTGCGACCGTTGTCTCCAGATGAATACCTTTGAGTTTGAGAGACTCCGTAAGCTCAGCGTTCCCGACCCCACTCAGCTGAACCGCTTGATCAAAATTATCTGAAGCTATACCCGAGACATCGTAATAGCCCTGTAAGAATTTGCTCCAATAAGGAATCGTCTCGCGTTCAAGCATCAAAACCATTCGATCAATGAAGGGAAGCTGACGCCCGGCGTCTGAGAGGTACCCGTGCTTGCGGTCATCAGACTCACCTTCAAATGGATACCGATCTAAGTGAAAGGCAGGGTTACGATCCAACACCATCCTTCGATTGGGATCATTTTCAATAAGACGATAAGGGCCCGTGCCGACAGGATACCAATCCAGTGAGATGTTGCTCTCGATCAAACTCTTTTGATCATAAAACTTGTCCACTTCCCATGCTACTGGAGCAAAAAATGGCATTGCCAGCCAGAACTTGAACTGTGGATGCTTGCCATAGATTTTAATATTTAGGCGTACGTCATCCACGACCTCAATACCGCTAATTGCATAGTCCCTCAACTGGATCTTCTTTCCTTGCTCCCTCAGCGTTTTTTGATCGGCTTGCAGACGCTCCGAAAGCGCTCTCAACCCCACAATATAATCGGCCATCAATTCCCCAACAGGGGAGTGAAGCTCCGGATGCACCAAGCGCTTCACCTCATAGACAAAATCTTCAGCGGTGACACGCCTGGAGCTTCTCTCTGGAAAGTCCTGAAGTGTTTTTATTCGAGATAGAACCTCGGAGCTCAATTGGTGGTATTTGAATTCCCCGAGAGCGCCCCTTACAAAAGCAGGATGTGGCTCGAAGATAAGGTCATCCCTTATCGTCAACTCATAGACAGAAAACTTGACTTTCTTGGGATCGGCATCTGGGGAGAGGGGCCCTCCTTTTGCGTCAAAGTAGCGTACTTTCGGCAGAGTAGCAGCAGCCAAGGGCTCGAGCTTGTAGGGACGCTCAAGATAGGCATATTGAAGAGGCGGCTCATAAATCTGCGAAATAATTTCGTATTCATTTGAGCTATAGGCCCTTGCTGGATCAAGGTGCTTTGGACGCTCAGAAAATGAGCTGTACAGCGTATTCCCATCAGGCCTTTCATCAGGATATGGGCTATTCATCGGCTCACTGCAAGACGACAACATCACCCCAAAACAAAGGACTTTTAGGCAAAGTCCAGACGCAAAAGGGTCTGTCGACTGACAATGGTTTCTGTGCTTTGGCCCCTGTTTTTCCAAGCTTTCAGACCTCCTAGGCCATGGGAGCATAAACCAATCTCACCCTGATTGCTCTCTTCTTGTATAATCCTTAAGGTATACATCGCCCGAAGAGGGTGATTCGCTCTAACTTCAATATCTTCCAAATTCCCCTCCGTAACAGAGAAACCCAAATGTTCAAAAAACTTCTGATTGCACTCTTCGCTTTCACTCTGAGCCAGACCCTTAATGCTGCCGAGCTGAAGGTAGCCGTTGTCCAACTCCAAAAGCTCATAAGCGAATCCGCCCAGGTGCAAAAGGCACAGGCTGACATGAAGAAGGATTTCCAGCCAAGAGAAACTAAACTCGTCAACGAACAGAAGGACCTTCAAAAGCTTGAGGAGCGCTTAGAGAAGGATTTTGCTGTCATGAGCGATGCTGAAAAGCAAAAGGCCCAAAAGGAGTTCATGGACCGCCGGAACGAATTAAAGCGCGACATGGATCAGATGAATCAAGACCTAACCATTCGCCGTAATCAGGAGATGGGTAAATTCCAAAAGTCGGTGAATGAGGCTATCAACGCTGTCGCAAAAGAACAGAACATTGACCTTGTTCTGGTTGAAGGTATCGCATATGCCAAAGAATCTCTGGACATCACCACTCAGGTTGAAGACAAACTCAAGAGCGCACCTGCTGCAGCACCCGCGCCCGCCAAGAAATAACTTCACGCAACATAATTAGCGCTTAGGTCTGCCATTGGATATTCAAGAAATTAAGGAATATCTTCCACACCGATATCCATTCCTTCTGGTGGATCGCGTGTTGGAAGTTGAGCCGGGAAAACGACTGCTGGCTTTGAAAAATGTCACGCATAACGAGCCTTTCTTCACTGGTCACTTTCCTGCCGCGCCCATCATGCCGGGGGTATTGATCATTGAAGCTTTGGCGCAGGCGACTGGACTTCTGGCGGGCCGTTCCGTTGAAGGCCTGGTCGGTAAAGGTAGGACCTATTATTTGGTAGGCCTGGACAAGGTCAGATTCAAACGTCCTGTTGTGCCTGGCGATCAACTCAAGCTAGAAGCAACCTATATTCGCCATAAGCGCAACATTTGGGCCTTTGAATGCAAAGCCGAAGTCGACGGTGAGTTCGTCGCGAGCGCAGAAATAATGTGCGCTGCTGCGGAGTAATCCCAATTGATTCACGCCTCGGCTATCGTTGATCCTACCGCTTCCATTGGACCGGGTGTATCTATCGGGCCTTTCAGTGTGATCGGGCCCGGGGTTGAAATTGGTCAGGACACTTGGATAGGTCCACATGTCGTCATTCGGGGACCCTCAAGAATCGGAAAACGTAACAAGATTTTCCAATTCTCCTCCATTGGAGAAGACCCCCAAGACAAAAAATACCGGGGTGAGATCACTCAACTGGAAATAGGTGACGACAATGTCATTCGGGAGTACGTGACGATCCATAGAGGGACTGTACAGGATCACGGCTTGACCAAAATAGGGAACGGAAATCTCCTTATGGCTTATTCGCATGTTGCGCACGATTGCGTGATCGGAGACCAGATCATTATGGCTAATGCAGCCTCCCTCGCAGGACACGTATGCGTTGAAAGCCATGCCATCCTGGGAGGGTTTACTCTGGTTCATCAGTTCTGCAGAATTGGCCAGCACAGTTTCTCTGGGATGGGTAGCGTTATCAGCAGAGATATTCCTCCGTTCGTTATGGTAGGAGGAAGCCCAACAAAACCTAGGGGGATTAACACCGTCGGCCTGGAGCGAAGAGGCTTTGATGCCGACAGCGTTCTAAACGTTAAGCGCGCCTTTAAAATCCTCTATAAATCCAGACTGAAACTCGAGGAAGCCATAGAGAGCTTATCAGCCTCTGCCGTTGAGTCTCCAGTCGTTTTGCCAATGGTCGACTTCCTTCGCAAGAGCGGGCGAAGCATCATTCGTTAGCAGATGCGGCTTGCATCTTTTGGAGTTGGCGCCGTTTCGGCCGGGCTTGATGAGGTTGGACGAGGCTGCATAGCAGGCCCCGTTGTTGCCGCTGCGGTTGTTCTTGACAGCGCCAATCCCATTTCCGGCCTCAAAGACTCAAAAAAGCTGAGCATCTCCAAGAGAATCCTTCTCGCTAACGAGATTCAACAGAAGGCTATCTCATGGTCGATAGGACGAGCAGACGCTGAGGAGGTCGACCACCTGAATATTCTTCAGGCGTCACTTACAGCCATGACCCGAGCACATAGGATGCTTGAAACTCATACGGATATCGCTTTAGTCGATGGTAACCAAGCCCCCCCTTTAGACTGCCCCGTTGAGACCATTGTGGGTGGTGATGACTTGATTGACTCCATTTCAGCCGCATCTATTCTGGCAAAAGTCTACCGAGATCGCGAGATGATCATAGCTCATGAGCTTTTTCCTCATTACGGCTTCGATAAACATATGGGCTACCCGACCAAAATGCACATCCTTGCGCTGGATGAATTTGGTCCCTGCGACCTTCACCGAATGAGCTTTGCCCCTGTCGCTAAGATTATTAGAAAAAGAGCCTCTATTTGAATCCCTGTAAGCACACTAGATAGCGAATCAAATATTACAATTGACCTTGGAACTTAACTTGCCATCGGATGACCATGAAAAAATTGATGATGCTTCCCCCACCTTTAATAGCCCTGATCTTGCTTGGTGCTGCCTACCTTGTTAGCAAAAACCCTCCAAACGTTCAGGTCGTCACGCCCAGCACGGGGGGGCTGGCATGGCTCATTGCTGGCGTGGGCTTAATTGTCTCGGCAGCATGGCAATTCAGACAGTTTAAAACAACAGTCATGCCGCAAGGCACACCAAGCCAACTCATAACCTACGGCGCCTATCTGTGGACCAGAAATCCGATGTATCTCGGCATTCTCACCACCTTAATCGGCATCGCATTCTATGAGGGAACGCTTTCTTACTGGATGGTTCCACCCGCTTTCTTTCTAATTATCAACGGGTTTCAGATTCCCTACGAAGAAGAGAAGCTAGTGGGTATATTCGGGAAAGAGTACGAACGATATTCTCGTAACGTTCGTAGATGGATCTAGTATCAGGAATGGCAGCTCCCGGGTATACCGGGAGCTCAGTTCTTAGCGGGTTGTTAGGTTAATCCGCAAGCTCGATTGGAATCGTACGACGAGTCTTGCCTTCGGGCGTATCATATTCAGTCGGCGCCTCTTCTACCATAGGGCCTGTAGTCTTTGGCCCTCTCAGCGACACCCATGCCGCCTTTAATGGATGAGCCATTGCGTCTTCTACTGCACTAGCTTCAAATCCACAGTGAGCCATACAGTTGGCGCATTTTGGGTTCTTAGAAGTGCCATATTTTTCCCATGGCGTTTCTTCAAGAAGCGCATTGAATGAGGAGGCATAACCCTCGTCCACCAGCAAATAGCAGGGCTTCTGCCAACCAAATACATTTCTAGTGGGATTGCCCCAAGGCGTACAGTGGT